>JAYWHS010000322.1:0-4706 GCA_043777635.1 Kofleriaceae bacterium
ATCGTACAAAAACAATGGCGGGATATCGATGCGCACGCGCCGGTGGTCCGGCCCGCGTATCAAGCTCCGGTTGGCGTGACCCTTGCGGTGTCTGGCCCCGAAACGGTGGGATCGACAAACCTGGCGACACCAGCTTCAGTTGCGGCGGTGCCATCGTCCGGTGCAGTCGCCGCGTTGCATGCAGCGATGGCCTCGGCACCTGAGCCAGTTGCCACTGCGGTTGCAGCGGCGATAGCGTTGCTCTCACCGGGTGCGGCGGGTGCGCCGACGTCGGCCGCTGCTGCAAGTACGGCAGTTGCATCCGCAGCTCCGGTTGCAACACCGCAGGTCCCGGTGGCAACACCGCATGTTCCGGTGGCATTTGTGCCGCTGGTCGCTGGGCCCATGGTTGCTTTTGCCCCAGCCGTGGCGACTGCTTCAGTCCGTGTTGCACCTGGCGCGGCAGTGCCCACGGTGTCGCTGACCCAACGGTTGGATGCCTGGCGTGCGCGTGTCAAAGTTGATGGGCGCAGCAATGAAGGCAGTGGCCCTTTGCGTTTCGCAGCACGCGATAATTGGCGCGATCCAGTCAGCGTATTTGCAAAGAACCCAGACGTCCGAGCGTTTGAGCGCGACGGCCATGTGCCAGCACGAATCGTGACGTTGCTTAAACGCCTAGAACTTGACGCGTCACTCGCCATGGCGGTGATGTTGTTGTATGGCACCTATCTCAATGGTGAAGCTGGGGTGGCGCGCGTAGCTTTGGCCCAAATCCTGGACGGAAATTGGCTTGAAGCCACCGGCAATGGTGAATTGCAACGTCGCGGCATGGCCGATTTTGCTGGGCACCTGGTTACGCTGCCATCTGCAGTGCAGCGCTTTCTCGATGAACGAGCGCCGCAAGCTGGCAGTTTGTCGCGTGGCGCCAGTGCGCAACCGGCGGGCCGAGTGGCAGTCGATTCGCCAGCGGTACTTGTGGTAACGCCGTTGCAAGCCAGCGATCCAATGGCATTGGCGCAGCACTGCGTTGATACCCTCGGCGGTACCTGGTTCGCTGCGGCCGCAACCGATCGTGCGACCTTGCTTTATGCTGCACTCGAAGCTCGGTTACACGACGCTGGCTTAGTCATCGCCGTGGCCGACGCCGATACCGATACCGTGCAGCGCGTTGGTTATGTTGATCAGTTGTTGCTGTTCGCTGTGACCGAAGGCGACCTGGCTCGCCAGCTTGGGTTGCCATACGCCGTACCAGCAACTCCAGTCACGTACTAAATTGTAGTGAGGCCACAGCCGTCGGGCCAACTTCAATCGGCGCCGTGCCAGCTCGATATGCTCCGTTCGCAATGGGCTTCGGGCCGGTTAGTTACGCGTTGCTCGTCAGGCTACGATTTCCGAGGCAGGGCCAGCGTGGAGGCCAACGCGGTTACCATCCAAGTCATCAATGATGGCAAAGAATCCGTTCGGGCCGATGGCGGTATGCGGAACAATAGTCGTTGCTCCAGCTACGGCAGCGCGTGCCAAGGCTGCGGGAACTCCGTCGGGGCAATTCAAGTATACAACCGTGCCCAAAGACCCAGGCGCAAGGTGCGGCGCACCCGCGACCAGTGCGCCCGCAGCCGACGTTGCGCCCTGTGGACACTTGGACGGGAACACTGCGTGGGCAAAACCTCCGAAGAACTCCTGCGTCAGGGTGACGCCGAGCACCGCCTGATAGAAGTCTATGGCTCGCGCCATGTTGTTGGTTGGCAGTTCGAACCAGTTGATTGCGTTGAAGGACGTAACGTCGGTGGCTTGTTTTTTTGACATGCCTGGCTATCGCATTTCGATTTGACAGCTTTATGTCAGCTTTGTTGTAAAAAGTGACAATGTGCGCGCTACCAGTCGCCATGTAGATTCAATCGCGGAACAACACCGAGCGACGCTTGCCGCGCCAATCGAGAACGATGTAGTTGCCGCGCTTTTCAAACGTTGCTTGGTCGAGGGCACGGCCTGGCATCGCGGCGAGGCAAGGCGCGTTGTCGGCGGCAATTGCGATTTCGCGCACGTCATAGGTTGCGGTCTCGGGGTGGCGATGGGCGGTGAACTCAATGACATCGTGGTAGTGGTAACTCGGTGCATTGGCACATGGAAACAGCGCGCCATCGCTGCTGCGCACGGTGACATCACGGCGATAGGTGCCCCAAACCTGGCCGGCGGTTTCGGTGAATTGCCACGCTTCGTCCTCGGTTCGGAAATCCCCGCGCTCATCCATAGTGGTGAGTTGGTTGCGCCAGATACCGTCGAGGCTGTCGATGTTACCGGCGGCAGCGCCAGCTACCCGTTGGCTCGGCATCGTGGCCGTATTAAGCGGCCACAGCGTTTGATTGCCGTCGGCAAATTGCAAACCGAGGGTCGGACCGACAATCGATACTCGGTAGTCGGTCAACCGACGAAATGCGTGTTCACACGGTGACGGTTCAACGGTATAAGCGGTTTCGCGCAGCGTCAACGGTGCTTGGTCCAGCCGACCGGTCACCGTGTAGGTGGTGAATTGTTGATAGCTGGGGCGTTGATTGCACGCGAACAACGCTCCGTCGCGATTGGTAAACGTCACCATCCGCCGGTATTCACCGCGCAACGTCTCGTCCACCGATGGGTCGAGTTCGATATGCCAGAATTCTTGTTCCAAGATCTTGGTGTTGCCCTGGTCGGAACGACTCAGTGATTGCCAATTGCCAATCGCACGGGTGGCCAAGGAGCGCTGCATCAGATCGCTCGGCGGCAAGGCGTTTGGATCGACGCACGCGCCGAGCAACGCCAACATCCAGATTCGAGGTAGTATACCCAACACGACGTGAACCACTATCGCTCGCCTAGCAGCCGACGGCAACCTTCCAGATCCACATGGCTGGTCGCGTGGTTGTTTGTTGGCGTGATGCTGGCTCGGCCTGTGCTTGCAGAGTCGGTGCCGGTCACTGCGCCGCCAACACGATCCGGATCTGGGTCGGCGGTGGCACCAATCCCGGCCGCGTTGCCTGGGACCGGCGCACCGGCGGTGCCTGACTCAACGGCGAGCCCAACCTCGGTTACGCTTGGCACGGTAGGCATCGTTGCACTGCCAACGGAGGTGCCGGGGTTATCGCGCGAAGCCTTGGTTGCTGCGTTGCAACGCAGCGTGCGACGCCATCGCGGTGCCGCCGCTACCGTCGAGCCGACGCTAGTACGTACGTCGCTGCGCAGCTGGATCAATGGCGCTGCGACCGCGAGTTCGAACGCCTTGCTGGCCAGGTTGCGCCAGGAGGTGACCCAGAGTTGGCGGGCCTATCTTTCGGTGTCGTTAGATACCGCCGCTACCGGTTTGTCGACGGTGGTCCGAGCTGCGTTGCCACTAACCGTCACCGTGGCTGGGCGAGATTTGTTTGTCGATGCATTGTTGCGGTTAGGCATCGTGTCGTCGCAACGCAGCGACCTGAGTGCCGAGGCCAAACAAGCTGCGCAAGATGGTATAGCGTTGGCGCTGCGCCTCGACCCTGATCGCACGTTGTCGTTGTCGGAGTTTTCACCCGATGTCGTGGCATTGGTCGATGCGACGCGGGCAGCCCCGATAGAAACCACGGAGCTTCGCGTGCGCAGCGCAGTGGCCGTGCAATTGACGCTCGACGGCCGCGCGTTGGGTGCGCTGCCGGCTCAAGGTACGCGGACCTGGCCGGTTGCACGCGGCATGCATGTGTTGATTGTTGCCGATGGTGTACGGCGGCCGCAGCCACGGTTACTTGAAGTCGGCCGCAACGGCGCGTTGGTCGATTTGGTGCCCGAATCCGATGCGGTGGCGGAGACCTTGCGACGTGATGCGACCCGCTACACCACGGGCCGGGACGCCGATGATTTATTGCAAGCACTCGCGATGATCGGCAGCGCAAGCGAAGCAGTGGTTGTGGTTGCGACGTGGAAACGTGGTGGTCCGGCGTTGCAGGCCCAGCGCTGTTTGTTCACTGCGGTGGTGGCGGCACCGTTGGTGCCTGGCACCGGCCCGTTTTTTTGTTACGCGCCGACCGATGTCGGCTGGGATGGATCCACGCAGCGCCTCGATACTGCGGTTGACGAACTGGCACGCGCGTTATTCCAAGCCGCAACTCCAACAACGCCAGCGACAATTGCAATTGTAACGGAACCGAGCGCGCGGCCACCGCGAGTGGCTACGCCGTGTCAATGGTGCCGCAACAAATGGGTTTGGGCCGGTGTTGGCAGCGCGTTGGTGGCTGGAGCTGTTGCGGTATATTTGGTAACTCGCAGCGGTGATCCGGTCGCCCCAATTATCGTGGTGACGCCTGGCGATTTTTAGCCGAAGGCGTACGGCAGTACTTCGTGCAAGCCGCTAAGCAGTTTGGCGCGTGGGTGACTCGACACAAAATCGCGTTCGTATCCTGGGGTGTGAGTGCTGTGCACCAAGCCAACGCGAGCGCCTGCGGTCAGCGGCATCGCAAGATCCAATTCAAAGATGTCTCCGACGACAACAAGATCGGCGAATGAAGCATTTTCGACTTCGAGCAGCGTTGCCAGGATGTCGTAATAGGTGTGACGGCGCAACAACACCGGCCGGCGTAGGCCGGGCAGGGCGAGTTCGGCAGGGACCCCGGCCCAGTTGTCGTCGATATCGAATTTGCGGGCGAAGCCACGGACGCGGGTTGCCAGTGACGCGACAGCGGGGAATTGATGCGACAACAATCCCACTTTTTTGGCCACGGCCT
>JAYWHS010000323.1:0-4703 GCA_043777635.1 Kofleriaceae bacterium
GCCAGCCGTGCGCAACGTTGGCTGCGCCGTGGCCAGATGTTTATCGACGCCACCACGTTATCGGTGGCGTGTCATAGTGCCAGCGACTGCTGGATCGCAACCGGCGCGCGCCGGGCTTGGCATACCAACGGCGAACGTTTTATCGCGGGCGGCCCCGACAACGTCGTGTTGGCAGTCATTCGTGATCCCAATAACGACATCTACGCCTTCCATCGCAATCAGTATGAAAAAGTAATTCACGTCGCCAAGATCAGCCCAGCTGGCAGTGCGGCCCACGACGCCACCCAAGATGCCAGTAAAGACAGCTGGACCGAATTGCCTGGCCTATTATTACAGTTGCCCGGCGAAGCACCGGAAATCAGTTTCGCCCGGTTCGATAGCAGCGGCCAACTCTGGGTTGGTTTGCGCTTTCGTGAGCAACAAGAAGTGCAAGCGTGGGGCGTCGCCACCATGAACATTGCCGCCAACCAGGTGAGCTACCACCGCACCACCAACGATGTAAAATTGCGCGCGGCGATGTTGCCGATTCCGGTTGGCGTGATGGATGGCGACCTCAGCGGTACCGATGCTTGGTTTGCAACCAGTGAAGGCGTGGCTCGTTTGCGCGGCAAAGAAGTTATGGTTTGGAACGAAAGCAACGGCGTGCAATCTGAGTACACGCGCGCAATCGCGGTTGCCGCTAATGGCGACGTCTACACCGGTACCAGCGCAGGGCTTGGGATTTTTTCGGTTGCGACGTCAACCTGGGATTTCCCGAAGAATATCGGCTTCCCAGTTTTGGATGTGGTGCTCGACACTGGCGGCGCACCTTGGATGGCGACCGATCGCGGCGTAGCGACATTCCTCGACGATAAAGTGAAACGGCTCGATACCCGGGCTGGCCTCGTTGAAAATTCGATCGTCGACCTGGCCGTAGACCATTTAGGCCGAATCTGGGCCCGCGGGCCCAATTCGCTAACCGTGGTTGAAACCGGCAAGTGATGCTGGCAGGGCGGCGCGCTCATCGCGCAACACCCGGTTCGCGCGTGCTGGGCACATGGTTACAGTTAAGCTGGATGGTGTTGTGGTGCTGTGTGTTGCAGCTGCACGCCGCCGCCGCTGGCCGCAGCGTAGTTGGGCGTGTTGTCGACGATGCTACCGACCAAGCCGTCGCCAACGCGTTGGTGATCATCGGTGGCGTAGAAGGCAGCACAGCCGACGATGGCAGCTTTAGCATCACTAACGTCCCTGCAGGCTTGCTTGATTTGTTGGTCATCGCTGACAAGTACCAACCCTACTTTTCGCAAACCCGGGCCGGCGCTACGCTTACCATCAAACTAAATTCGCAAGGTGGCGGCGAAGTCATCACGGTGCAGGCGCAGGCCCCGCGCGAACCCAATACCCAAGTTATTACCGTCGAACAAATCCGCAGCTTACCCGGCGCTGGCAACGATGTGCTGCGCATTTTGCAAAGTCTGCCCGGCGTTGCCCGCACGCCCATTGGGCTTGGCGGCCTAGCACTACGCGGCACCGCACCGCGCGACAGCCGAGTATTCTTCGACGATATCGAAGTGCCACTTTTGTATCACTTTGGTGGCATTTCTTCGTTTGTACCCAGCGCCGTGATCGCTGACTTAACCATCGAGCCGAGTGGCTTTGGCGTGCGCTACGGTCGTGGCATCGGCGGCGTTGCCAATATTACCTCACGCAATGGCCGCAGCGATCGCTGGCGGGTCGGCGGTGAATTATCGCTGGTCCATGCAGCAGCAGTCGCCGAAGGGCCCGGCCCACTGCGTGGCAACTGGCTGATCGCTGCACGACGCTCCTACCTCGATGCCGTGTTGTCGGCCGTGCCACTCGATTTCACGCTATTGCCTCGCTACATGGATGGTCAAGTGCGCTGGCAATCCGGCGACGGTCGCATCACCGCGCTGGTGTTCGGCTCCGACGACAACCTTAACTTAGTCCGCGATCCCAACGGCGGCGGCGCGGGCGGCATCAATGCCAGCGACGTCAAGAGCTTCGATTACTCGTCGCGCTTTATCCGGGCCGCCGTGCGTTATCAACTACGTACCAAGCGATTAGCGTTCACCTTGCAACCGTCCATCGGCGTGGATCAAGTTGCAGCACAAGCCAATCACAAAGGCGTCGACAAAGGCGTCAAGCGGGACACCATTCCACTCGCGCTGCGCATGCAGGTGCAAGGCCGCGCCCTCGGTGGCAACCTGGCTAGCGGGTTCGACAGTAAAATCTCACGCTATCAGTACGACCTCAACAATTCACCACCAGCAGGGCCAGATGGCACCGTACCCGACATCGTGATTCGTCGCACCGGCGAGCGCTGGGCCAGCGACGCCGCAGCGTGGGTCGAAGGCAATTGGACCACTCATAACGGCACGGTCAGTGTTCGGCCTGGCCTGCGCGCCGAATATTTCGAGCTCGCCAAAAGTTGGCTGGTTGATCCACGCATCGCCATCACCGAGGATGCCGCCAACAATGTGCGCTTCACGCAGACCGCCGGCTTATATCATCAGCCACCGTCGGTGGTCGATCTCGATCCAATCTTCGGCAACCGCACCCTGCAAGCCGCGTCGTCGTTGCAACTGACCGCTGGCGTTAAGGTCAACGTCCGCGAAGGCCTTGATGTGTCGTCGACGATTTACTACCAGCGCATGAATAACATCACAGCGGACGTGGTCACCGGGGCAACGCCGATTTCGGCCAACGGTTCGAGTCAGGCCGGCGGTTTGTTGTCGGTCAGCCGCGAAGTTATCGACGAACAATTTGGCTCGTACACCTACCGCGAAAGCATCGGTAAAGGTCGAGCCTATGGCATCGAGTTGATGGCGCGCAAACAAGTTGGCAAGTGGGTTGGCTGGATCGCATACACCTACGCTCGGTCGTTTCGCCGTGGCGATCCCAAGACCACGCTGACCTATACCCCGTACGTGCTCGACCAACCGCATGTTGCCACTGCAGTGGCGAGCTACTCGATGAGTCCGAAGTGGAAAATTGGCGGTCGGATACGCGCAGCAAGCGGTAACCCGTACACGCCCGTGATTGGCGCATATCCCAAACCAGGCGGCAACGGCATGGAATATTACGCCATTGACGGCGCGCTGTTATCGAAACGCTTGCCAGCCTATTTTCAGGTCGACCTGCGCGTCGATCGGGTTTGGCCACGGCGCTGGGGCAGCATCAATTTGTTTCTCGACGTGCAAAACGCAACCTACCGAGCCAATCCCGAAGGGGTAACCTACAGCGTCGACTACAAGAACCAGTATTACACCTACGGCATCCCCATTTTTCCGTCGCTGGGCGTCGAGATTATTCCCAAGTAGACCTATGGTCCTCGCCCATGTTCGCAGAGATCGCCGGCATCTACCGGGCATCGAAAAAAAAGCAAGACATCAACTGGTTCACCGAGTGGGTGGCGCGCCCGCCGGCCGCTGTGGTGGTCTGGGCGGTTGCCAAAACCCCGATTACACCTAACCAAGTTACGTTTTTGTCGGCGATCATCTGCGCTGGTGCCTGCGCCATGCTCACGCTGTTGCCTGGCCATCTATGGT
This sequence comes from Kofleriaceae bacterium, assembly GCA_043777635.1. Lineage (GTDB taxonomy): Bacteria > Myxococcota_A > Polyangia > Haliangiales > Haliangiaceae > JABFXX01. The sequence goes on from JAYWHS010000323.1 coordinate 3,549, forward strand.
TGGTCGCAGCTGCGATGTTGTATGAATTTTCATTCGTCCTCGATTGTGCCGATGGCCAGCTCGCTCGCCACCGCAAGATCGCTTCGCCGTTGGGTCATCAACTCGATTTTCTCATGGACGAACTCAAAGCCATGTTGGTGTTCGGTGCCGTGGCGGTCCGGCTGTGGCGATGGGGCGGCCCCGGGGTGCCCACCAACCTTGGCCCCGAAGGTATGTTGCTCATCGGCATTGCCGGTTTGTTCTGTTTGGCCTCGGGCATTGCGCTCACGGGTTTCATGCGCCGGCCAGAATATGGGGCCAAAGCGCCAACCGAAGATGGCCAACCTGCTGTCGTCGGTCAGCGCCGCGGCCCGATCGGGATGGTGCTTAATAGTCTCGAATTTGCTGCACGCATCGTGGTGCACTATCCGCAATACATTTGGATCTGCGCACTGGCCAATCGCATCGATATTTACTTTTGGGCCTACGCTACGATCAACGCTCTATATCTGCTCAAGAGCCTCGCTGCGATTATGCTTAAGCTCGGTCGGTTCGGCCCGCCGGTCACTGCATCCACGACCACGCCAGGAGCTTCATCATGAGTGCTGTGAAACGCGCCATTCTGATCGCAGCGGGACGCGGCAAGCGCTTGGGGCCACACACCGAAGCAATCCCCAAAGGCATGGTTCCCGTCGGTGAACATCCGATCATTGGCTGGCAATGGCGGGCTTTAGCCTCGGCCGGCATCGAAGAATTGGTAGTGATTCGCGGCTATCACGCCGACGTCATGACCGAGTTTATCAGCCACCGCTTGGGCCCAGAAATGGAGCGAACGAGCGAACGCTCGGAGCGGGGCCCAGAAATGGAGCGAACGAGCGAACGCTCGGAGCGGGGCCCAGAAATGGAGCGAACGAGCGAACGCTCGGAGCGGGGCCCACAGGCAACGCCGCCACGCATGCTGCAGTTTTTCGACAATCACGAATGGGCAACCAACAATGTCTTGTTGTCACTTGCGTGCGCCCGTGACGCTCTCGACACCGCGACCCTGATTCTGTACAGCGATATCATTTTCACGCCCGCCGTGGCGCAAGCTGCGGTGGCGTCGCCGCACGACATTGGCTTAGTCATCGATCGCGATTTCCGGTCGATCTATGAAGGCCGCACCGAACATCCCCT
>JAYWHS010000324.1:0-4702 GCA_043777635.1 Kofleriaceae bacterium
GCTTCGGCAACTGGGAAGGCGTCGACCGAGAATGATCTAGGAGTCAGGACACCGGTCAGTTGGCAACCTCGGGTGGAGTCAGTGCGGTGGATCGCACGCGTCGTCGCCCGTTACGTGGGGTAACGATGACCGTTTGGACCAAACAAGTTGCGCTTGCTGTCGCTGCAGCCACAATCGTGGTCGGCGAAGCTGTGGCACTTGCGGGGCCAGCGGTTGCGCTTGAGACCAGTCCAACCGCAGCAGGTACCTCGCCGCCGCCGTCCAATGTCAAGCCGCAGGTTGCTGTCGCCCCAGCATCGCAAGCCGCCGCAGTGCAGGTTGCCAACGTGCCGGCCGCAGTGTCCACCGCCCAGCCGGTGGTGGCACCGCCCTCGGTTGGCCATGAAGTCATCGTGATTGAACGCGCCAACAACCCGGCGGCCAAACATCGACGGCGAATGTTAGGCGAAAGCCCATTTGTCTCAATTGTCGACGCTGACGATCATCGCGGCGAGCAACTCAGCGTGGCTAGTGCGCTAATCGCAGCGCCCGGGACACAAGTGCGCAGCCTCGGTGGCTTGGGCACTTTCTCGTCGGTGTCGGTGCGTGGCGCAGCGCCCGGCCACACCGCTGTCATGGTCAACGGCGTGCCGTTATCGCGCATTGCATCGGTGACCGCAGATCTTGGCAGCTATTCGCTCGAAAGTTTCGCTGCGGTTGAGCTGTTTCGCGGCGCGTTGCCGTTGGAATTATCTGGCGGCGGCGTTGGCGGCGCAGTCAACATGATCACTCGTTTGGGTCGCAGCCCCGACGGTGAACGCGTACGCATGGCGTTAGGCTCGGGCTCGTTTGGCGCACGCAATCTCAATGTGTGGCATGGCGATCGCATCGCTACTACCTCGTTGGCCACATCAACCTCGGTCGCGTACGCTGCCGCGCGCGGCGATTTTTCTGTGTTTTCAGATAACGGCACGCCGCTGTTTGCCGACGACGATGGCTTTATGCAACGCAGCCACAACGGCTATTGGTCGGTGGATGCCAACAGCCGTATCGGTGCGATCGATCAAAACTGGAGCGCAGGTGTCCGAGCGCTGGTAAAGACCCAACAGCTACCAGGTTCGTTATATTATCCAGCGCAACAAGCGACACTGGCAACGCGCAACCTGATTGCCGACGCTACCAAACGCAATGAATGGAAACGTGATGACGTGCCGACCGTGGTGGCGACGCACCGCGTGTACACCACGATGGAACGGCAGCGTTTTGCCGATCCTGCGAATGAGATTGGTCTCGCAGCGCAAGAACGCGAATATGTAACTCTTGCTGGTGGCGCTCAAACCCAATGGACCGTAGCGTTGGGTGATCATGAGGTGACCACGCTGGGCCAAGCCCAAGCCGAGCGGTTTGTCGACGGCCAAGCTGGTGTCGACGAGCGTGCGACCACGCGGGGCAATCGAATTGGTGCAGCGCTTGGGTTCGGCGCCGCGTTGCACGTCGGTGCGCGGTTGACTTTGGAGCCGGGGCTGCGCATCGATTGGTTGCGCACTGCACCGCCTATCGATGGCAATGCTGCCATGCCGGCCGCGCTGCCGGTGCGCCAAGAATGGTTACCGTCGCCGCGCGCCGCGCTGCGCTACTTGGTGGCCAATGATATGGTCGTCAAAGGCAGTGCCGGTTGGTACGCCCGCGTGCCGACGGTGACCGAATTGTTTGGTGACCGTGGATTTTTCGTTGGCTCGCCTGGACTGTTGCCTGAGCGCGGCCCTGCCGTCGAACTTGGTGCCGTGTGGGCGCCGGGGCGGGCCATCGGCGCAATCGATCGCGTGCTGGTGGAAGCCAACGGCTTTGGCAATCAAAGTCGCAATACGATTGTGTATGTGACGCAAGGCGGGTTCGTGACCCGGCCACTCAATATCGGCGACACCATGGCCGGCGGCGGCGAGCTAGCGATGTCAGCGCGTTTCTGGCGCGTGCTCTCGGCGACTGCGAATTACTCGTTGATGTACAGCACGCAACGCAACAGCGAGCCGAGTTACAACGGCAAAGAGTTGCCGCGGCGGCCTCGTCATCGTGGTTACGCCCGGGTCGATGCAGTCGGTAAGCTTGGCAAACGCCGAATCGGCGGTTTTGTCGACGGTAGTTGGCAAAGCCATAGCTATCTTGATCAAGGTAATTTGGAGCAAGCGCCAACCCGCTGGTTGCTTGGTATTGGGCTGCGCGCACACGTTGGTGCGGGCATGGTGCTGTCGGCCGAAGTTAAAAACCTAACTGACAATCGTACCGAGCGATTTAGTGATGTGGCCAACGCGGCCCCAACTGCGATCGTTGATGTTGCCGGATTTCCGCTGCCAGGCCGGGCGCTGTACGCGCGGTTGGAGTGGAGTTATTAACTTTAGTTTTGTGAATAAATTGGCGCTGTAGTTTGAAGTTGAAAGGTTCGTTTATGTTGCGTAATGAAAAAGTAGTTTGTCTGTCTCTTGGTCTGTTGTTGGCAACCGCGTGCGGTGAAAATGATAAGCCGTTAACCCCGGATGCGCCGATGGTTGTCGTCGATGGTCCCATCGTGGATGCGCCGCTTCAAAACTCCACGGCGTTGGTAGTGGCCGGCGATTTTAACATGACCGGCACCTTGGCCCGAATCAACACCGCGACCCAAGTGGTTGAGAAGAATCTTGCCGCTGGTGCGGTCGATCAAGATCCGCAAACCCGCCTCATCGCGGGCGAGCTGCTGGTGGTCAACCGAGGCAAAAATAATCTCACCGTGCTCGATGCCAAGACCTTGGCCGTCAAGCTCCAAATCTCGACCGGCGCGGGCTCAAATCCGCAAGATGCCGCAGTGTTTGGTAACAAGATCTACGTGCCGGCGCTCGGTGGCAAAGGTGTGGTGGTTGTAACCCGTGGCATGACAACCACAACCGAGATTGATTTGAGTGCGCTTGATCGCGACGGCAAACCAGATTGCAACAGTGCAATCGTGGTTGGTACCAAGTTGTTTGTTGCCTGCGGCGGTTTGCAAAATTTTGTTGCGACGATTGGCAAAGTAGTGGTCATCGACACCGCCACCGATTTGAGCGTGGCCACCATTGATTTGCCAAACTTGAATCCGTTCGGCCAAATGGTGCAATCTCCAGCCGGCAGCATGTTTGCCGGTGACGTCTTGGTTTCGACCGTGCCAGATTTTTCGGACCAAACCGTAGGCTGTGTCGCGCGCTTTTCAGCAACGGCGGCAACGCCAACTGCGACCTGCGCAATCACCAACGCCGCACTCGGCGCCAACCCTAGCCAAATGGCGGTTTCGGCCGATGGCAAGAGCTTGTTTCTGACGCCGCAATCGTTTGCTGGCACCGCGCCGCTGCGCCGCTTTGATCTAACCACCGGCATGTTGGTCACCGCGCCGCTGTCTGGTGCCGGCCAAGTCATCTCCGATGTTGCGGCGTGTCCTGATGGTCGGATTATCGCGGCCGATCAAAAAGCCGCAGCCTCTGGTATTCGGATTTTTTCGCTGACCGGCGAAGAAACTACCACGCCGTTGGATGTTGGTATTAAGCCGCTCGGCGGCGGCGCGCTGCGCTGCTTGTAATTCGTTACGGCCGGGCCGGTGCCGAAGGGGCTAACCCGCCCAGCGGTTTGGCTGCGTCAACCCGAATTTTTGGTGGCGTGGTTTTGGGCTGATACGGTGTAATCCGCTCAATGTCTATCGCGTCGGCCGAGCCCGCATCCCCGGGTACTACCGTCGCTTGATCTTGTTGCACCAGCAACGTTACCGGATAGCGCGCTTCGATCAATTCATCGAAGTTGGATTCATCTGTTGGTAGCGGGATATCGAGCGAATATCCGACTTCGACCAAACACGCAGTGAGGGCTGCGTCGGTGAATCCGGTAACGCCAGCATGAATGACTTCGCCTCGGCCCATGACGAGGGTATAGGTTGCCGTACCTTGCGGCAACGCAGCGGGGTTGCTGCGTGCAAGGGCTCGCTGATAACAAACGCGGGTGCGCGGCATGAGTTGATCGCGAAAGATCCGCTGCAAGGTTTCTTTGGCCAAGACCGGTGCAATTGTGATTGCCACGCCAACCCGGACCGGGGTCACGTTGCTGAGGTGCATCAACATTGGTTGGTCGGCGGTCAGTTGCACATACGGCATGCCAGCCCGCAGCGCTGTGGCGCGTTGCCGCCCGGCGGGTGTCGATGTGTCGAGGGCTACCAATACATGGTTGGAACTGGCCAACGTGATCGCGCTGCGCAGTCGAGCTTGTTGCGCAAGCAAGCGCTGATCGCTTTGCTCATTGGGACCCGTTGGTAGTTGTAAAATTGGGGCATCGGCTCCGACCAGCGCCGCAATAGGTACCGGTAGTAATTTTTCTGGGAGCACGGCAAGGCGATCATCAAGCTTGGCGCGCGGCGTTGGATGCTCGTCGACTATGCGCGTGCTGCGTCCGGTTTTCGGACAACTCCAATACTGCGCAAAGGTTGGCGCAGTGCCGGGAACAACAGCACCGTCGGATTTGTTAAAGTCTGTGGAAAACAACGGATTGCTGGTGAAGTCGGTCCAGATGGCACCGATCGCAACCTGATTGGCGATCGTGACAACCGGACTCGTCGCGCTGTCGTCACCCAACATGCCGAGTGAAACGTGGCGGATGAGCCCGCCTACCACGTTTTTGACAGCCGTAAGATCGGCCACGCCGGCTTGGGTGTTGGTTGACGAGCGAGCGTTACTGG
>JAYWHS010000325.1:0-4701 GCA_043777635.1 Kofleriaceae bacterium
ATCTGACAATTGAGCCGACAACGCTGGTCCGGCGCATTGGAATTGAATGGACCCAAATCACATTCTTCACCTAGGTCGGCCCGAGGCACACCGTCGCCACAGCCCGGAATCTTGCACGAGTTAAGACAACCATCGTCGTCGCTTTGATTGTTGTCGTCACAAGCTTCGCCCGCCGCTGGATCCGGAATCCCGTTACCACACACTTCGAGCGAACGGCAGTCGGCGGAACAGCCGTCGCCACCGGCATTGTTGCCGTCGTCGCAAATTTCATTTTGATTCGGATCGACCACGAAGTCGCCGCACCGCGAAATGCGGCAGTCCGGGCGACAACGCGCATCCGGTGCATTGCTGTTACGCGACACCATGGATACTGGGTCAAGCCCTTCATCACATTGTTCGTTGCGCTCAATCACGCCGTTGCCACAATCTGGAATCTTACAATCGGCCGTGCACTTATCCCGATCTGGATCGTCACAAGCTTCACCGCCGGGCAAATCGGGGTTCAACGTATCGACGATGCCGTTGCCGCAGATTTCGAGCGACTTACAGTCATAGCTACAGCGATCACCGGCTTGGGTGTTGCCATCATCACAGACTTCATCGGAATCTTGAATGCCATCGCCACAGCGCTTGGGTCGACAGTTGGTTCGGCACACTTGATTCGGATCGTTGGAGTTGAGTGGCCCGCGATCACATTGTTCGATACCTTCGATTTGGCCGTTACCACATTTGGTAAAGCGACAGCCGTTGTCGCAGTTGTCATCGGAGATGGTATTGCCATCGTCGCATTGCTCGATTTTATCGAGGTTGTCGTTGCTGCGATCAACATAGCCGTTGCCGCAGGTTTCCGCCGATAAACAATCACCCGAACAACCATCGCCCGACAGCAAGTTGCTATCGTCGCAAACCTCACCGGTATCGCGGACGCCGTCGCCGCAGCGGCTCGGTTGACAATTTGGGCGACAAGCAGCGTCAGGGTCGCGAGAATTGAGCGGGCCGTTGTCACAGCTCTCGCCACCGAAAGCGGTGTCGGTCACGCCGTCGCCACACTTGGCCACCTGGCAGTCTTGGTGACAACCATCGGTTTCATCGGCATTTTGATCATCACAGGTTTCGCCAACCAACTCATCGAGCAGGCCGTTGCCACAACTTTCGTTGGACGTGCACTGCGCCGAGCAACCATCTTTCGATAGCGTATTGCCATCATCACAGGCCTCGCCAAAGCCACGAATGCCGTCACCGCAAATAGCCGGTAAACAGGCGCCACCGCTACACACCCGCGCTACATCGTCGCCGGGAATCGAGCAAAGCGAACCATCAGGCATCACTTCGTTGCCGGATAAGCAGGCACTGGCTTCTTGTGGCGTGGCGCAACCGGCCGGCACACAGATGGACAGGGCGGGACACATCACCGTTCGACTCTGCACCACGCCACCAGGATCAGCCGTGACTTCACATGCAATCAAGTCACTGTTGTTACAACCTGTGCCGAACGTCGTTACCACCAGCAACAGCCCTACCGCCAAACCCAAACGTCGGACCAAAGAATAGATGTATGAATGCCGCCCCATAGCCATAACTGAAAATGGTAACGCGAACCTGGTTCCGACAGGTGAGCTTCATTGATTAATAGTCAACACGTTTTCAGATCCGCAGTACGCTGCCGTAGGGAACTGTGCGCGCAGCGATGCAGAGATCAGTCAGGCTCAGGTGCCGCCGCTTTGGCTGCGTTGGGGTCAGCGCATGTGAGCGGTCGCTGCCCTTGGTAGGCTAAACGCGGACGTTTGGCATCGAACAATTGATTCGGATCGAGCGCACCTTTGCGTTTGCGTAAGGTTGCGACCATGCCGTCGCGGATAATGGCGTCGGTAAGTGCGATCGACCCGGCTGGTAATTTAAGCCGCCCGATCAGGCCATCACCACCCGATGCTAGAAAGTCACTGGTCACCAAGGTGTAGGTCTTGGCATCATCCAATGGTTTGTTTTTCACCGTGATGTCGACCTTGAGCTGAAAGTCTTTACACACCGCAACCGCAGTGACCCCTGCCCACGAATGAATCGCGCCGCCGCGACTCAAATTATTGGTGATCAGTTTTCGCACATGTTTGCCTTGCAGCTTCACCAACGCAAAACGATTATCAAACGGCATCGCTTCAAACAATTGGCCAAACGTCAACGCACCGGCTGGCAAGTCCGAACGCAGGCCACCGCCATTGGTCAACGCCACATCAGCTTGTGGTTGCGCATCGATCATCAAGTCGGCAAACAGATTACCTAGCGGGCTTTCTTTGTCGTAGGACTTCCAAATCGCAGCCGATGCAGTCACACCGAGCGGATCGTTACGCAACTTGCCGGTGCGCGCGATCGCAACATCGACAATTCGTTGCACATCACCGTCGATAACCACCGGCTGGCCTTCGTACGGTTGCGGCGCGCATTGCCCAACAGGCACAGGATTTCCGCCGGGGCCTTGCGCACACAGATCCTGTGGTTGATGGATTTTGGTCGAGACCACATGGCCACCCGCATTGAGGCGCAAATCGACACGGCCAAAGGCACGGCCCGATGAATACGACTCGATTACCGCAGCATCATTGATGCGGTGGGCGATGGCCGCGTGGGTGTGGCCTGCGATCACGACATCGATCGCGCCTTTGGGAATATCGCCCAACACCTTGAACAATTCTTCTTGGGTGTCACAACTCGAAAGATCATTGGGGTCGTGCAAATCGGAACATTTGCTGCCGATGTGCATCGACGCAACAACGACTTGCGCGCCGGCTTCACGTAAGCGTTTAGCTTCCGAGGTAAGATTGATCGCGGGCGCGGCCATCTTGAGGCCAATAAAGTTGGCAGGCATCGTGGTAAACGGCGTTGCTTCGGTGGTCACCCCGATGATGCCCACTCTTATCGGCGCTGCGTCACCTTCGCGCAACAACGTGACCATCGTCGATGGTGGCATGTTGGGCCACTTGATGCGCTGCTCGCTCTGCGCATCGAGGATGTTGGCGGTGAGCAATGGGAACTTGGCTTCGGCCGCACGGGCTTTAAGCGCACCCCGCGCGTCTTCGTCGATCGATTTCACAGTGGCGGCGGGCCCTGGCGGACCAAAGTCAAACTCGTGATTGCCGATCGCCGCAGCGGCGTAGCCCAACTGATTGTACGCGGCGATCACGTCAGCGCCTTCCGCCAAGTTGGATTCTAACGTGCCTTGAAACATGTCACCGGCGTCGATCAACATCACCGCGCCTTGATCACGGGCGCGCGCTGCACGCAAGTTATTGACGTAGCCTGCAAAGATTGGCAAACGCTCCAATGCGCCGTGCAAATCATTGGTGCCGACAATCGAAATTGTAAAAGACCCCACTGCGGCATGCGGCGGCTTGCGCGGTACACGCTTGACAGGACTGCTACAACTACCTAATGCAACTGCCGTAACGGCAACCCAAGCCAAAGATACAAAGCGCATGCGGTGGTTATACAGAAAAGGCACCGCAATGTTACGGCGATAGCGCTGGCTTTGCATCAATCAGCATCGCTGCGGGATTCGCGTCCAAGGCGTCGTCTTGAATTTCTTGATCTTCGCCTGGATCAGCCGTGCCATCGAGCGCCAATGATGCAGCGGTGAGCTCAGCATCCAGCTTGCCGACGCGGCGCGCGACAATCGCAGCAGGATCACTAAGCAACTCAAGGCGGAAACTGGCGGGGCCGGAAATTGCAACGCGCGAACCAACACTCGAAGCAAGGCCCGAAAATACCGAAAACCAGCGAACGCTCGCTGCGGGGTTCGAACTCAAGCCTTTTACCGCGGATGCCTCATCGTCGTCGCGCAGCGTGGCGATCACCCATCGACCGTCGCTCACATTACAATCGAGACGCTCGTTCGGTGCAAGCACTTGTAACTGTGGTCCGCAATCCACGATTGCCGGCGGTGCGATGGGTGCCAACTCAGCGAAGCCCCGAGCCGCCAGCGCAGCGATGCTGTGACTATTGATGGTCCCGGTTGGTAGCGCCCATTGCCAGTCCTCACCTGCCTCCTCCACCACCACCGCAACCACTGAGCGGTCGGGCGCGGTCACGGTACAAACCGGTGGCGCTGCAGCTGCATGGCCTGCACTGCAATGGGCCGCTACGCTAACATCCGCCTTGGCCAACTCGGCTTCCATGCTGCGTTCGAGTTCGGCGTAACGGTTACCCGCAGTGCCGCAGCGGCACCCGGTCATGGTGAGGCTGACAGCTACAACCGCCACTGCAATGGGTTGGAACAACACGGCGGCCGGAGAGTAACCAGATTCTAGCGATGCTGGGTAGCGGCCGGCAGGCCTGACGCGTAGGCATTTGACAACACTGCAAGTTTCAAACTAGCATCACGATGAATGAACGCTCATTCATCAACAATGGCGAGTTGGAACAGGAGTCAAACATGAGCACCGAACCAGGCCGCCGCGTGGCCTTAGTGGCCGGATTACGCACACCGTTTGCCAAACAAACCACCAGCTACCGAACGATGTCGGCATTAACCAGCATCGGCGAATGTTTGGATCATAAAAACCTAGCCAGGTGGCCGGCCAAGAGAGATGGTGTAGTCTGAAAGCGTGCGAACGTCACGTGGAGCGCCGCGTCGCGCTCATCGACGTCGCGAAAAAAACGGTTATGGGTCGTGAGTTTCTTGGTTTGTTTCCAAGCGCCTTCAATAGGGTT
>JAYWHS010000326.1:0-4698 GCA_043777635.1 Kofleriaceae bacterium
ACCATTCTTTTGGGCTGTGCAAAACGGCCATGCGCAAGTTGCGATGTTCGCAATTGTTACGTGTGGCTTGTTCGATAAACTGGATGGTCGGTTTGCCGCGTGGTTCAACTGTCGCAGCGCATTTGGCGAATTGTTTGATGCCATCACCGACGGCATTTGTTACGGTTTTTGTTTGGCGGTGGTCATCTATTTTGAATGGGCGCCGCAACTGCCAGCAGCGTTGGTGATCCTGCTGGGGTTGATAAATACCGGGCTGCGCTACGTGTACGCGAAACGTGCTGGCCGCAATACCAACTACAAATCGTATGCCATGGAACGCGTGGTGGCCTACACCGCGTTTCTCATTGGCTTCGCGGTGGCGGGCTACGAGCGCGAGTATTTTTATTGGGTATTTGTCGGCATCATGGCCGTAGTGGTTTTGCATGATGCGAAACGGATGGTGGTGGATCCAGCGCCCGCCATGCCAGCGTCGGCCGGAGCAGCAGCATGAGTACTGCGTACAATTTTATGCCGCTTAGTTCGTTGTCGTGGATCATCACGGTATCAACTGGCGCATTAGGTGGCGTTTGGGCCGCGTATGATTTGCGCAACCTAGTTAAACACCTTGGCGCGGATATGACGAATCCGTTGGAGCGCGACAAACGCTTCGGTTACATCATGGGTGTCATCATTGGGCTTGTCGGGGTTTTCGGCGTGCTCAAGTATCATTTTTTGTAGATGACCGTTGGCGCGCGATAGTTGCCGGTGCGCTGATTGCTATAGCTTGAGTTTTTCGCCGTGTGCCAGTACCGCAACGTGGTCGGTGCGACCGGCTTGGCCCGCGACTGCCGCTATGCGCCGGCGCGGTTCGCTGGGTCGGCCCAAGCGTAAGTTGACGGTGCCCCAATGTACCGGCACAAGTTTTTGTGCACCGAGCCGATCGAAAATTTGCAACGCACAGTCGGGGTCGATGTGAATACCACCGTCGCGCACATGCTTGCGCATGCGGTAGTACCAGCCAGGCATCATGCCGCCAATTGGCAACAAGGTGGCCGCGATATCGTGTTGTCGGCCGATATCATCGAACACGCTGTGATCTGAAAAATCGACATCGCCGGCGTGATGCACGGCCGGGCCGCCGCCCATGGGCCGCACCACATAGCCGCAACATTCAGGGTGGGCAGTTTTGCGCCAACGGCCGTTGTCGTGGCGTGTCGGCACGGCGGTAATTTCGACTCCCGAGGTTGCCAGTTGGTCACCTGCGGTCATTTCGGTGACATGCGCAAAGCCAAGATCTTGCACGAGGTGAGCGGCTCCGCGCGGCACTACAATACGCGCTGATCGGGGGGCCGCCTTGAGGCTCCAACGATTGAGATGATCGACGTGAGCGTGCGTGATCAAAATGACATCGACAGCACCGGCTTGCCTGGTGCGGCCACGACCCAACGGGTCAAACAGCACGCGTGCAGTGCCCAGCTCTGCCATCGCAGACGCATGGCCGAGCCACGTCACGCTAGCGGGTGCGACGCTGGCGGTCTCGCCGGGTGATGCTTGGTCGGCGTCGTTGCTGGTGTTGGCGGCAGGCGGGCTGCCCTGCTCGGGTGGCTTCACCATGACGACCACCCGGGATCTGGCAATTGCGAGGATGCCGGCCGCAATTTCGTTGCAGGCGTGGCGCACACAGCGTGGCAAACACAGCGTCTAACAATGGCGGTGGTGGCCATAACCCTGCTATAGCATGGCTGTTTCGTGGTTTCGCTCTTCTTCATAGGGTTTGCGGCCGGTGCCATCACGGGGATACCGATTGGACCGGTGAATGTTGCGGTGATCGACGCTGCGTACCGCCATACCTTGCGGCGCGCGTTGGCGGTTGGCCTGGGTGGCGCGATCGCTGATTTTTTGTACTGCGCACTTGGCGTTGCCGGCATTGCGCCGTTGTTACAGAAAAATCCATCGGTACCGCCGGTGTTGTTCGGCCTCAGCGGCGTGATCCTTATGGTGTATGGGTTCTTGACGGCACGCAGTCGGCCCATCACTCCGGCCGCCAACGAAGCTCCAAAGTCGCCCAAGCCGTCGCGTGAAATATGGTCAGGTGTTTCGACTGGCCTGTTGTTAATCTTGCTAAATCCGGCGGCGGTGGTGACCTGGGTTGTGATTGTCGGCCAGATGATTAAAGAGCCTTCGATCGGCGAAGGTTTTGTTACCGCGCTGGGCGTGTTTTTTGGCAGCTTTACCTGGTTCGCATTGGTCGCGTATCTGACGACCAAAGGCAAAAGCACCCTCGGTGAAAAAGCCGCGTGGATTCCGCGCCTGGTTGGCATGGCGTTGATGGTTTACGCAACGTATCTGCTGGTGCGTGCGGCGCGTTATTGGATTGCCGGCTGAGCCGCAGCGACCAACGCTTCTATTTCTTCAAACTCTGGTGCGGCGCGCACCGCACGATCGAACGTGGCGACCAGCGCACCATCGGCATTGAACGCCCACAGTGTCGGAACTTTGCTCGGCCGGCCGACGCGTTGGTACAGTGATTCAGGCAGCGTATAAATCGGCAGCCATGGTGCATTGGCCGCAACGTAGTCGCGCAGCCTCGGTAAATCGCCATTGGCATTAAATTCTTCGAAGGGCGCGTACGACAGACCGACGAAGCGTACGGTTGGGTGGGCCAAGCGCAAGCGGTTCAAGAGGTCGAGCTGCACATGGCAATGGCCGCACCATGACGCGAACATCACGGCAAAGGTCAGCGTGGGTTGCAGCGCAGGCTCGATCGCGCTTGGTATCAGCAGCGGCGCAGCGCGAAGTTCCGCCAGCGACGGCGCGTTCGCCAACTTGCTGCTTTGGTGCGGTGGCCCAACGACGCTGTTGGTTGTCGGCGTAGGATGGCAGCCGCTGAGCAACCCAGCTGTGAGTGCCAGGGGCAGTGCGATGCGGAAACGTGCCATCGACGATTAGTAGCAAGTTCGCTGCGGCGGCGCACGTGGCGGCCTTAACAACTAGTAGCGCGCGACAAATTTTGTTACCGAGTAGGGGTGAAAGGTTCCGCCCACAACGCAGCTGCGTTAGCGCTCGAACGCACGGCATTGCCAGACGTCAGCATTACCGCAACGGCGGCCGGCGCACCGCAGCCACCGCGCAGTGCTAGCGGCCAAGGCGCAGTGGAATGCGGCCAGCAGCTCGCGCACTTTCGCATCGACGCGGCGCTGGGTGCTGGCGGCATGGGCGAAGTGTATCTCGCTACGGATCTGGCGCTCGATCGTTTGGTTGCGGTCAAGGTGCTGCCCACGCACTTGGCGCACGATGCGACGCGACGCGAACGCATGATTCGTGAAGCGCGGGCGCAAGCGCAGATCAATCACGCCAACGTCTGCCACATTTATTTTGTTGGCGAACAAGACCAGCGCTTGTTTTTTGCGATGGAACACATCGACGGTGAAACGTTCGCGCAACGCTGCGGCCGCGCACCCTTGACGCTCGAAGATGCCTTAGAACTAGTGCGGGCGGCTGCCTGCGGTTTGCAAGCGGCGCAAGCGCGCGGCTTTATTCATCGCGATGTTAAGCCAAGCAACTTGATGGTGGATGCCCACGGCGTAGTCAAAGTGCTCGACTTTGGTTTGGTGGCGGCGCATCTCGGCGAGGTTGTAGCCCAAGAGGCCAACATCAGCAGTGTCGTCGCCGGTGCACCTGCGCCATCTCCGTACGTTGCGCAAACCGCGTTGGCGGGTACGCCGCTGTATATGGCGCCGGAACAAGCGCGTGGTGAACAGGTTGATTTCCGCGCCGATATGTATGCCCTGGGTTGCACGCTGTATCAGTTGCTCGTTGGGCGCCCGCCGTTTGTTGCCGATACCATGGCAGCGCTGTTATCGATGCACAGCGACGCTGCGCGACCTGCGCTGGATCGGCGGATTGGCCCGGCGCGTTTCACCGCACCAGTGCAAGCGCTCATTGCGCGGATGATGGCGCCAGCCGCGGCGGACCGCTTCGTAAGTTATGACGCGCTGATCGCCGAGCTCGACCGGGTGTCATTGCGGCGCACGCGGCCGGCAGGTTTCCTGGTACGGCTGGCAGCTGCTGGGCTAGATTTTTCGTGGTTGCTGGCGCTATTGGTTGTGCCCATGGCACTGCTCGATGCCGACGGCGGTTCACTGTTTACGGTGGCCTTGATGGCTTTATTCGCCTGTTTCAAGGTGTTGATTACCCATCGCATTGGCGGCACGCTGGGACAGCGTATTTTTGAGCTTGAAGTGATCGATGTGAAGACCCATTGCCGGCCGACGCTGGTCAAGCTGGTGCAGCGCACCGCATTGCTCATGGCTCCCATCGCGATCGCAGGTGCGACTAATCTGTTCGGCTATCTACCGTTGAGCGCACAGGTGCTTGGTGTACTCGATTCGATTAGTGAAGGCATGAAGGCGCTTGCCGTGGTTGGTATCGTGTTGGCGCTGGCGGTGTCGTCGCTGCGTGCTGCCGGGCGGCGCACCCCATGGGATCGCTGGAGCGGCACCATGGTGCGGTACCGAAAGGGCTAATATGTTGATTACCCAAGCAGCGTGGCAAACCCAACCATGGAAAAATGGCCGGGGCATTACCCACGAAATTTGGCGCTATCGAGCGGCAACCAGTTCGGCACCCCTGGATGGTTATGATCTGCGGTTGAGCGTTGCCGAGATTGATGGTGCTCAACCGTTTTCGATCTTTGCCGGCTATCAGCGGGTGTTGGTG
>JAYWHS010000327.1:0-4685 GCA_043777635.1 Kofleriaceae bacterium
CCCAACGCTGCGTCGAGCACGGTGGCCGGCAGATCGACGCTTGCCGTGAAGCGAAACCGACCATATCGCCAGCGCAGAATTTCATAGATTAGTTCGCAGGTTTGCCGGGTCAAACAATCGCGTAAATCGCTGTCACTTAGATGGCTCATCGCGACCAACTGTTGGCCCATGAGCTTCTGATCACCGCCGCGTGCGGCCACGAAGGTTTCAAACTCGTGCGGTGTCATGAACTCTTTGTCGAGGACGAACCGCCCGAGCAAAAATTCGGCCGGCACACCCGCTGCGGTCGCTTGATCAACACGTCCGCGCCGGAAATAGATTTCGATTTGGGCATCACCACGGCTGACCGACAGCACGCCCGATTGCTCTTGGGCGTCGAGCAGATGCAAAATTTCAGCGAGCGGCACCGTGCGTAAATCGCCGATGAGTGCAGCGGGTTGTCGTGCGGCAATTTCGACTAACCGATTTGGTTCAATGGCGCCCAATGCGCGGGCTAACACGTCGTCGGAAAATGCCCGGCGGGCGGAGTCAACCGTGGCTGCGCCTTCGCTGCCGTTGCTTAATGCTGCGAGCAAGGCTTCGCGCAGTTTGCCTAACGTGCTGGCACGATTGGCTTGGTCTTCGATATTTTCAGCGGTCGCCATGTCTTCGCCGGTAACCAGCCCGGGCACTTCTTCAAGTTGGCCTGGACGGTATTTCGCGATGGTGTGGGACACTACGGCGGTGATCGCCTCGGGCGAAAACGGCTTAGTAATGTAGTCGACGATGCCCATCACTTTGACGAAGCGTTCGCCGACTTGGTCGCCTTTGGCGCTCATCAGCACCACCGGAATGTCTTTAAGTGATGGGTCGGCGTTGAGTTCGCGGCAAAACTGATAACCGTTCATGCGTGGCATGACGAAATCCAGCAGAATCACATCCGGGGTCCGCGTTCGAACCGCTTCGAGGCCAGCCTCGCCGTCGACTGCGGTGGCGACTTCGTAACCCGCTTTGGTCAATACAAGTTGGACCACCTTGGTAATGGTGGGGCTGTCATCGATTACTAAAACCAGCTCGCGGCCCATGTGGGTGTTTCCCCTACCCGCAACGGCGGGCTGGATAAGTGTGCCGCATCTGAGCGCAAAAGTGTTTCGGCCAGCGGGCTTTCTACGGCTGCCGCATTCCATGAATTGGCCCCCAGCAATGGCCTCGTGCTAGGGTGAGGTCACCCAATGGCTGATAGCAGCACAGACGCGTATCCGCGAAAATTCGGTAAGTACCACTTACTAGGCCCACTTGCTCAAGGCGGGATGGGTGCGTTGTATTTGGCCGTCAACGGTGACCGTGGGCTCGAACGCCTCATGGTGATTAAAACCGTGTTGCCGCATTTGGCCGACAACGAATACATCGCGCGATTTCGTGACGAAGCCAAAGTCGTAGTGAAGCTTTCGCATGGCAATTTGATCCCGGTGTTTGACGCCGGGGTGGTTGCAGGCGAAATGTTCTTGGCCATGGATTTTGTCGAAGGCCGCGATTTGCGCGCCGTATGGAATCGCTGCGCTAAAAAACAAGTCGCGTTTCCGATCGACGTTGCGGTGCACTCGGTCAAAGAGTTGTGCCGTGGGCTGTCGTACGCGCATACCCTGTCGGATCTTGAGTTGGTGCATCGCGATGTCTCGCCGCCCAACGTGTTGGTATCATTTTCTGGTGAAGTTAAACTTACCGACTTTGGTTTGGCCTCGTCGACATTAAAACTCGAAAAGACGGCACCGGGCATTATTTACGGCAAAGTTGCGTACATGTCGCCCGAACAAGCGCGTGGCGAAAAGCTCGACGGTCGCAGCGATTTGTACGCCGCTGGCATTGTGTTGTGGGAGTTGCTCACTGGCCGGCAATTGTTTCCGCCAGGCAAGGATCAGCCGCAAGACTTAGTGTCACGCGCCAAAAATCCTGAAATTACACCGCCAAGCAAGCGGGCCCCGCGGGTACCACCCGAACTCGATGAGATTTGTTTGCGGGCACTGTCAGCCGAGCGGGCTAACCGTTTCCAAACCTGCGAAGAAATGCGGCAAGCGCTGCAAAACTGGTTGGGCAAAAATGCGCCAACCACGGATATCAGTCGCATTTCAACGTTCATGCATGACTTGTTCGCCGACGATATTGTCGCCGATCGCGCAGCCCGCGCCGACATGCTCACCGGGTTGCGTAAGCGTGCGTTGACGCTGCCACCAAGCGACGAATTTCGGCAACTGGTTGAGCGCTCATCTGAGATGGCCGCAGCTAAGATTACCGATGACACCGATTCGACAACTGCGGAAGACGGCGAAATTGGTGAGGCCCCGGTACGTCGGCCTGGGTCGGTCGGGCGTCGGGCCGACGATATTGGCGTGCAACGCATGGATCGCCGCAAGGTAAATGAGCGGCGCAATGAACGCGGCGGTGCTGCGTTGGCGATCGCCGAAGATCCTGAAGCCGAACCAAACCTGCTCAATACTGTCGTCGATAATCGCTATCGCGTAGTTGAATTGATCGGCGAAGGCGGCATGGGTAAGGTGTATCTCGCCGAGCATGTGGAAATTGGTCGCCGGGTGGCGCTCAAAGTTTTGCATCCTAGTTACGGGCGGATGCCTGATCTAGTTGAACGCTTTCGCCGTGAGGCTCGCGCAGCGTCGAAGATCGGTCATCCAAATATCGTTGATGTTACCGACTCGGGCACGACCGCCGATGGCCAGGTGTTCTTCGTGATGGAATATCTCGAAGGCGTTGAACTTGGCGGGATTATCGATCGTGAGGGCGCGATTGATGTCGCGCGCACCTTGCGCATCGCGTCGCAGATTTGTCGCGCGCTTGCAGCGGCCCACAACGTGGGAATTATTCACCGCGATCTCAAACCTGAAAATGTGTTTCTAATCACCCGTGAAGGCACGGCAGATTTTGTCAAAGTGCTCGACTTCGGAATTGCAAAAACCACCGAAGCCGAACAAGCGCGTGAACGTAAGTTGACGAGCCCTGGCATGGCCATGGGGACACCGGAGTACATGGCACCAGAACAAGCGGCGGGCCGGCCTGCGGATGCCCGCTGTGATGTGTACGCGTTGGGTGCGATTGTGTTTGAAATGCTCACTGGAGTTGCGCCTTATCAAGGCGACAACTTCATGGAGATTCTCACTAAAAAAGCCACAATAGATCCGGTGTCACCGTCGACGTTGCGGCCGAATCTGCCCGAAGCCGTGAGTGCTGTCGTGGTATCGGCAATGGCGCGAAATCCTGATTTGCGGCCACAAACGATGGAGGCATTTGAGTACGAACTCAACAAATGCTTGGCTGGCCGTGGCGTCGCGGTTGCTCAAATCTTGGGCATGAGCAGTGATGCCAATTTGGTGGCAAATCTCAACCCGGGGCTTAGCGGCGGAGTTGCACCGCCTTCGGCTCAAATTTTTTCGCGTCCGATAAGCAATGCTGGATTGCCATCGGCAATGGCGACTTCGTCGCCGGCTATTGCATTACCGGTGCGTGATCCCATCGCCGCGATGGTGGTGGCACCGGTGCGCGCCGAGTCGCGGTCCTCGCATGACTCTGATGGTCGGGCACTTTTGCCGAGCTTGCAGCCGGGTGCTGTGAGCAATGCGGCGGTAGCGACAGACTTGCTATCCGTGCCGGCGGCCTTCGGCGAATCTTCGACTCTGTCACGCAGGAGTGGCTTTGGGTCGGCGCTCATGGCGATCCTGCTGGTTGGTGGCGCTGGTGCAATGGCGTACGTTGCCGTTGGAGAGTGGAAAGCTAGTCGGAAATCGACGACGGCGGCACCACTCGCAACAACGACGCAGGTGCTAACTCCGATCGGTTCAGGTTCAGGTTCAGGTCCAGGTCCAGGTCCAGGTCCTAGCCCGGTTCCGATGGGCTCCGGCAGTGCTGCGGCGGCGCTGCAAAACGTTGGTTCCAATGCGCCGAATGGTACGCCAGGCGAGATGTTGTCGTCGGGCTCCTCGGAAAAACCTGACAAAGTTGGCATCGACAAAAACGAGAAAATCGTAAGACCTAAGCCGCCCGGTGAAGGCAAAAAAATGTCGGGCAAGGAGCTGGTCGCCGAAATTGAGCGGCTTAGCGGCGCAGCAAAAATGGACGATGCTGAAAAAGTCTTTGACGAATTACGTAAAGTGCGGGGCTATAAAGGCATCGCTTCGTACACGTACGCGTACGGACTATTCCAAAATAAAAACTACGCGGGTGCTGCGCGCTACGCCAAAACTGCTGCCAATGATGGTTTTGACAAACCCCGCTCGATGGAACTTGAAGGCGATGCGTATTTACGCCTCAACGAATTTGTTAAAGCCAAGGGCTTGTACTTACTGGTGTGGCGCACAGCGGATACCGCAACCAAAACTACGTTGCGCACCAAAGTTAACAAATGCAACACCGGGCTCAAGCTTAGCCAAAATCACGGGCTCGACGGACCTGCGTAGCCTTTGGGCATGGACCGTCACCTTGCCATCGCAGGGGGTAGGCGGCCTCGTTGTTGGCATCATGTCACCGCTGAGTTAACTGAGCATCTCCAGCTCATCGTTTCGATTCCTAGTGTCACTTGCACTTGTCCGGTTTTCGGACTGGCGGACTTTCGGACTTTCGGACTGGCGGACTTTCGGACTTTCGGACTTTCGGACTGGCGGACTTTCGGACTTTCGGACTTTCGGACTTTCGGACTTTCG
>JAYWHS010000328.1:0-4677 GCA_043777635.1 Kofleriaceae bacterium
AGGCCGTCGGCACACAGTATTGAGCGAGCCAGTGATGGATGGGGTACGTGACCGCAAGGTTGGCGATCCGCCAACCAGATTGCAAGGTTCGTATCTCACACGCCACGCAAGAAGGACTATTGCTCATGACGCTGCCTCGCGCAAGCAAGCGATGAGGTCTTGGTCCGATGGTAGATCTCGACAGCTTTGTTTTACGGCTGTGACCATCGCAAATAGCCGGGCGTTTTCGCTTTCGTTGTCGCGGTAGACCTCCTGCAATGTTGCGATTAAGAGTGTGCGATCGGGTACGGTGCCTCGCAGCGCAATCGCGGTGACCGCGGCTTCGATGCGTTGGTTACGTCGCTTGTCGTTCGTTGGCGGTGTTGCGCCTGGCGCGTTCTTGCCTGTGATCTTGTTGATCACGCGTCGCCAAAATGGTGCCGGCTTGCTGGCGGTGTCGTTGGGCGCACCGGTCGGCGCGCCGAGTAGCTTTTGTTGCGCTGCCAGCAACTCCGCGTTACCAGGGAACGCTTGTAATGCTTTGTCGAACGTCACGCGAGCACGTTCGATGTTGCTGCCAGCTTCGCAAAGCTTGATCAACGCGAGCCAAGCGTCTGGCGTGTTGGTGGCCAACGCATAACGCTCACCAAGGTCATGCGCGGTCGGCCAATCGCGTTGCGCACTGGCAACGTCGCGAGCAATGCGCAACGCACCTGCGCGCTGCGGTTCGACGGCCAATACTTGCCGCGCCACCCGCATCGCTTCATCGTAGTGTTTTAGCGTACGTAATACGTCGGCGATCCGCTCGCGCACTGTTTGCAGCTCGGCGTGTCCTGCTGGCAGTTGGCGTTCAAGATTTTGCAGCGTGGCGAGGGCAGCATGGTGATTGCCTTGCTCCGTCGACGTGCGGACCTTGGTAAACAAGTTCTGAATAACCGTTGCCAAGTTGCCTGGCGCAACCGCTGCATCGGCCGTGTTAGGCGCCGTCGGTGATTTGAATTCGCCAGCCGGGATTTTGTCAGATACGCCGCGTTGATGCGCTGCACGCAGCGCCAACATGTGTTCACACGGGCCTTGGCGTAGGCGATTGCGAATGTAAAAATCGCAGTCACAATCGGCGCTGACGATGCGGCGATCACGGTCGAACGCTAACTTGGCTGTAAACATCCGGCCGCGCCAGCCGATGCGGCCGTTGATCGCCAATTCGCCGTCGATTTCAGCAGCATGATCGACGGCAACTTTGGCATTGTGCAGCAGTTGCACGGCGGCTTCTTCGCGTGGGTTGGCATAGCGCAACGCACTCATGGGTAACGGTTCGCGCGTGAGTTCACGCTTGCGATAGACCCCGCGCTCGACGTCGTACATTGCACGACCGTTTTGGGTCCAGCCGACCATCGCCGATGCGACCACGCTGCGGTCGAGACCGGTGGCGCGCGCGAGTTCATCAGGCGTGGCCAACCACACTTTGCCCAGCTCATCGAACACTCGCTGCTGCGAATGTTCGTCGACCGCTTCGCGGCTCGCTAGTAGATCAAAGTTGCTGGCTTGCGACCAGTTGTTGTGGGTCCAGCCCGACAGGCCTAACGTGAACGACAGGTCGCCAAGGTCGACGACCCAGAAGCTCGGCATGCCGCTGCCAAGTAGATACAATTTTACGCTGCGTGCCATAGGCAACAGCCGCTCCAACACATGCAGCCGTCGTCGGCCCCAGATGCGGACTTCCATTTCGCGATCGCCTAGGCATTTCGAGCGCGGGCACGCGATGACCTTGTCCCACGGATCGATCCGCACACTGACCGGCGCGCCGGGCTTGAGTGTAAAGCGCAACGAGCGCGGTCCGAATTGTTCTTTGTTGCGCCGCAACGCCAAGCAAATGTTGTGTACATCCATCGGATGCAACTCAACGACTTGCGCCGGCATCGTCATCGCGGCGCTGACTTGCAATAAGCCGCGGACCCAGGTGTCGGGTACGTCGATTTTGACTTCGCGATATTCTTGTTCGAGCGACGTGGTTACCGAAAAGCCCGTCGGGTCGATGTCGAGCGTGGTCGCTTTGTAGCTGCGAATTTTTTGAAATTCGCCGTACAGCTTTTCAGAGTAATCGATGTTGGTGGTGCCACAGGCGCGGTCGCCTAGCTCGGTGAACACGTTGTACGAAGCCGAAAGCCGGCCGTAGCTCGATTCGTCGCGCGAAAAACATTCGAAGAACAACGAGTCAGGATGCACCGTGATGATCGGATCGAGCTTGAACCAAAGTTCGCGATCGCGTTCATACAGAAAGTTGAAGTACTTCTGCCGAGCGGCATAGAACGCTGCAAACCGCCCGGTTGAACGCGCCGTGAGCTCACGCACCTCGGCGCTCAATCGCTCAATCTCGGCGGCCGTTGTGGCTTGGCTGCGGGTAAGGTTGGCAAAATCGACGTAGCCTTGCTGCTCGCGCCACGCCAGATACGCTGTGCGATCCTTGGGGATAAATCGCAGGTCAGCGACGACAACGTCGTGCAATGCGCTCATGGCTTCGCGAAAGGCGACCTGCGCCGATACTTGGCCTCGGAAATAGGTCGGCGCCCGCAAGGTGTCAGGCGCAAACGCTAGCTCGGTGGCTGCATCGCGCTGGGTCACCGCCGACGCGCCGGCATAACGATGGCTAAACTCCATGATCGCCTCCGTTGCTGCGGTGTGGCGCCACCGGGGTAACCACAATTGGCAGCGTCACCTCGGGATATCGGTCGTGTACTTCCACCATGGTCGCGATGAGGGGTGCGCGTTGGGTAACCGCCATCGTTGCCGATTGGCGATCGAGCACAGGCGCGAGCAAGGTCGCTGCTTCGTTGCTGCGTTGCGCTTCGGCGCGTAGAAATTCGACGACGCGCAGTTTAGCAACTTTGCCGCGATTGACTTGCGACAGCACGGTGGTGAAGTACGGCAACAATACGCGCAACATGTCGACCTTACCAGCCGCGTGTTGCTGCAGCAGGCCCGACACCAACAGCTGCACGCTGACCGACGGATGCTGGGACAGTTTGTGTAAATACGCCGGTGCATTGGCAGCGTTACAATGGCGCAAGATTAAACGTTTCCCGGCAGCTTCGACGGTCGGTCGAATGCTGTCGCATACCGTCACGATGGCATCAACCCCGAGCGCATCGAGCCCGTAGGTGGCTTCGAAAGTTTCGAGCAAGCCAAGCGCAAAGGTGCGCGCATCCTCCCACTCGCCATCAAGTAGGCGAGCTAACGCGATCGGTGCTAACCGATAACGGGGCAGGGCTGCGCTTGCCAGTTGCCACGCGCTTTGTCGAATCGCTGCGATTTCGTGGTGCGCCAGCTTGGCCAAGGCATCAAGTTCGAGTTCGTCGGCGCTGAGCTTGGCTAACAAAAGGCCACCGGCCTGGCGGGCGTGTGGAGATAGCGCGCCGATGAGTTTGAGCACCGTCGCAGCCGGCACCGTCGGTAAACACCCGCGCAACTCCTGACCCAGCAAGCTGACGAGGTGGGCTGGCACGCCGGTGGCGTGGGCTTTTTGCAGCGCAGCGATGAGCTCAGTCGCAATGGCGCGGCCGATGTCGGGATAGACGTTGGCCACCGCACCAATGAGTTGCCGCGTGCCTTGGCGTAGCTCAGCGTTGATGGAAAGTGCAAATGCGATCAGTGCGGCTGGGTTGTCTTTGGCCACGTCGACCGGCGTTGTCGCCACCACGCGGCCGCCTAACAAGCGCACGCTTGCATGGGGTGATGCCAAGAGCGCTTCGATCAATGTCGCTGGCAGTGCGGCGCGGTGCGCGTGGTTCAACATCGCATCGCCGGCAAGTTCCCCGAGCGTAGCGAGTGGGTGCGCGATCAACGCTTCGAGCATGGGAACTGCCAGTTGCAGCAATTGTTGTGGCACCAATTGACGCAGCAACGCGCAGGCGCGGGCCACGCGGTTTTTTAGCAACACGAGCTCGTCGCCGCCATCGCTGGGCGGCTGCAACGCCAATAAACTCGCAAGCGCTCGCAACGTGGTTTCGCGCTGCACGTCGACGGTGAGCCCGTGGCTGTCTGCGATGCGTTTTGCGGTTGCGCCAAGGGCTTCAGCGTTGCCGGTTATCAGTAATGCCAGCCACGCGCCGCTGGCGGCGACATCGCTAGGATGCTGCACTGCCCACGACACCACCCAATCATGCGCCGGGGCGTGCTTGCTGGCGGCTGCCCCAGCGGCGAGCGTCAGCGTCATCGCGCGCTCACTGGCAAACTCGAATGCAAATTTTTGTGCCGTGCGATGGCCATCGGCCATGGTGTCGGCGAATTCGTCGTCAGTAATCGAAGCCAGAAAGCCAGCATTTTTGCGAAGTGTTATCGCAGCGAATGTAATCGCAGCATGCAGTTGCCCGTTGCGCAGTAAGCGCCATAGCAGATCGGGGCGTTGCGTCCATAACGCAGGAAACGCTGCGTCGTTAAGCTCGACCCAACTTAGGCCGTCGACGCCGTGATACCAGGCACTGGTGCCGTGGGCCCCGCGAAATAGGTCGTCCTTGTTATCGTGCAGCAGATAGTTCAACGCGTGATAGCGCGCAAATGCTGGCCACGTCTTGTCAAACATGCCAGCGCGCACGGGCTGCGCATCGCTATCGCGATAGGCCAGCAACATGCCACATGCCATCGGTGCAAAGTCGCGACTTTGCGCGTTGCCCAACCGGCGCAACGTGCGAACCGTGCGCC
>JAYWHS010000329.1:0-17123 GCA_043777635.1 Kofleriaceae bacterium
GCGATGAGCCGTGCTGCATCAGCGATGGCTTGCATGCCTGAGCCACACAACCGATTGACGGTGACGCCGGGCACCGTCACCGGTATGCCTGCTAACAACAACGCCATGCGTGCGACATTGCGATTGTCTTCGCCGGCTTGGTTGGCGCAGCCAAACACCACATCGACGATGCGATCGGTTGGAATTTGATTGCGTTGTATCAATGCCGCAATAACCGTCGCAGCTAAATCATCGGCGCGCACCGACGCCAGCCCACCACCGTAACGACCGAACGGTGAGCGACATCCATCAATGAGGTACGCGGGTTGCAACATGACTGAAGTAGTACCAAGAAGTTTTACACTTCAATAACCGTTAAGCCTACGAAATCTTTTCTCAAATACCCGGGAGGCTACGTGGTGGTCGGGTAGTTGAGGGGCACTGCAATAGCAAAAACTAGCGGAATCGCTGCTGGTTCCTTACGCTACTTGAATGTCTGATCTTGAAAACGTTGGGTTAGCTGAACAGGAAATGGCGTGGTTGGCAATCCGACAGCCTGCGATTGTGCGCATGCTGGAGCGAGATCTGGCGGGCGGCGACACCGACGCTTTGGCTGCCGGGCTGGAGCTGACCAGCCAATTGTTAGGTGAGCTTAGCAGCCAGACTGGCGTAATGATTCATCGCGTCAGTTCGAGTGAACTTGCCGTCGCTGGTGCACAGGTAGCCAGCGACGAGCTCGATCCAGAAATTGTGCGTTGGACGACAACCAAGCTGGCAGCTTTGCCTGTGGTGCTCACCGCACTTGAACAGGCTAAGATTGGTCGGGCCATTGCGACGGTGACGTTGTCTCAAACTATCGGATAGTTCACAGCGCGGTCGCAGCGGCAGAACGTCGCAGCGTCAGTCCTACGGAACAACGATAAATTCGCGTTTCATCAAATTAATGATGTTTTGCGCAGCGTCGAGATCCGAGCCAGCGTAGTGATCGAGCACGCGCTGGAGTTGGCCATGGTCAAGCACCAGTTGAAACGTGTCGAGCTCAGTTGGGGATAACTCGCGTAGTTTGCCAGCCAACGGAGTTGGAACGGCCAGTGGCGAACCTAGCGGCGGCAGTTTGGCTTGCAATGCACGGAACTCGTCGAGCTGGCGCACGCCTTCCATGAGCAAGGCTTCGGTTGACTCATGGACTTCTTCCATCACTTGCATTTCAACCGATGGTTCCAGCTCAAATGTGCCGGTTTCCCACGTCAACATGCGGTAGATGGCTTTTTGTGGGCTGACGGTGAAGTCGTCGTTGATGGCAGCGAAGTACAGCTGGCCTTTGCGCAGGTAAATGCGACCAATGCTCACGCCGTTGTTCACTGACAACACACCGGATTTTCGGCTGGTCGAAAGCAATTGCAGCAGGTCGGGCAGCGGGATTTCTTCGATCACACCCGACATCGGGCGGCCTTGGGTTTGCTGACGCTGGGCCGATTGGGCCTCAAGTTTACGTCGGGCTTCGGCTTCGCTTTGGTTGGCTTCGATGCCATCGACGCTAACCACCCGAATAATTGAGGTGCCCAATAAAATCCGATCACCTTCGGAAAGGCGAGCGCGCCCAGCGATTTTTTCGCCATTCACAAAGGTGCCGTTGGTCGAGCCAAGGTCTTGAATAAAGACCTCGTTTTCCGACGACGAAATCTTGGCGTGGCGACGCGAAACCATGTCTTCGACCAACACCATGTCCAGATCACTGGAACGGCCGATGATGATTTCACGGTTCAAGCGAACAGGGAACTCGCCACCCTGGTACTTGCCAGAGATGAAACGTAGTGCGAAGCGAGGTCGGTCGGTCATTGGTACGGTGGCAGCAATTGAGACTGCGACAAAAATTGTAGTGCCCGATCGGTGTATTGCGCAAGTCTATGGGTCTCTATCTCGGCCGATCCGTCGAAAAATGCGGAATTATTGTGTGCGGCGCGCGTACTACGCAGCGCCAAGCGCATCGCTAGTGCTCAAGTTCCTTCGTGATCGGAATGTTGCTCACCCATGGTGGCCGATTCGGCCGGGTCGGCGCCGCTTGCCGCATCGCTAGCCTCGTCGGGACGCGCTGCCGGTTCGCGTCGCAGCAGGGCGACCAGGCGTTTGTACACATCCTCGGATACCACCAGGCTCGAATGCCCAAGCGGCACGGTGGTGGCGTTGGCACCGGTGAGTCGAGTGGTTTCGATCGGTACCACCCAATCGCGGGCAGCGGCGATTGTATGTACCTCGGTTGTCGTCGGTAAAGGGCCTTGGGCCAGCTCATCCAAAAACCGGCTGCGCGGGATCAACTGCCACGACGAGGTTGACCACAAACCCAACGTTGCGACCCCAGCTAACGCAATCCAGGTGCCACGCACCGGCGTGCCCATCAACACCAGCTTACGAACTCGTGCGCTACCACCCAATTTTTTGACGTAGTAAAGGCCGATCAAGCCACCCATCGAATGCCCGAGAATGTCGATTTTTTGCGACGGGGTTTGCGCCAAAATGCGTTCGATTTTGCGATGGATCATGAAGGCTGAGCGGCGAATATCGCGCACGTTGAACGCGCCAATATTAAAGGACACGACAACGAAGCCATCGTCGAGCAACCGGCGCTCCAACAAATACATGGAGCCGCGTGTGCCGAGAAATCCGTGAATCAACAAAATGGGCGGCGACGTAGCTGCGATTTTCTCGAAATTGACTTCGCGCGGAGTGCGATTGCCGCGCGCCAAGTGACGCAAATACGATAAACCGTCGGCCCCGCCGGCAAGGTCTTGACCGACCGTGCTGCGTTTACCTAACCAGCGCGATGGTGCATCAAGGGCCCATCGCAACAACCATGACGATCGTTGAATTTGCGATTGGATGGCGCCCTTTGGCTTTTTCGGATCGTCTTGGCCCATAGCGGTTGACAGTCTACGTAGTCTAACCAAAAACGGCCAATGAATGATGCACGGAAACTACGCATCTTTTCACGTCAATAACGCACGGCCTGGGCCACGGCCAACAGACCATGGCCGACTGCGCTCGACGCAAACCTACGCCTCGGGTTTGCTATGGGCCGCGATAGTCAGCGAACCCAGCGTCGACCCAGCGCGAACATTCGCGCGCGTACGCACCGCTACCGGCAAGAGTTGTAGGGTAATCGACGACTCGCCAAATGCCGCGTTGGCCAAGCTCGCCGGCGCGGGTAATGACGTAGGTACCGAGCCGATACACTAACGTAAACGTGGTGCCCCGTCGCAGCGAACGCGAATCGCCACGCGGCACCATGCCTGGTGGCCGTGCCGGGTCGGTTGGGAAGCCGCCTGGCAGATCGCGCGGGTGCGGCATATGCGTTGGATCTTCGACGGAGACGTAGTCGGTTTCGGTGCTGGAGCGAACCACCACAGGTGCAACGCGAGGATTTGGCATCGCTGGCGGCTCGCCTACGCTGGGCTCTTGCGCCATCGCCACGGTGGCCTGCCGCTGGCGATCGCCTTGGGGGACCACGGGATGTTTGAGCGTTGGCTGTTCCGCAATTTTGGTTGCGGCTTGCGAATTGTCGTCAAAATCGTTGGGCGGCGCCTCGGTTTTACGCGCGTATGCGACTAATGGTTGCCGACGTAAGGTTGATCGATCTGGCACGTCCCGATTCCCCATGTCAGTGGTGGTGCCAGGGATTTTCGACTTGCACAAGGCACAGCGGCGCAGATCGCGTTGATTTTTCGGGTTGATCTACACGCCGCGGTTCGGCTGGCCAACCTGCTACTCTGAAACTGCGGTCAATGAGGGCACCATGAGTATGAATCAAAGGTTAATCCTTACGGTTAGTGCGTTGATGTTGAACGTCATTGCTGCCTGCAACGCAGGTGACAATACCTATTTGTGCACTTTGACTACAAGCAATGCGTACGCATACGAATTTGACGAGTATCCGTTTGTTTGTTCGAGGGCGCAATTCTTGAGTTCACGAGATTCAAGCACCTTGAAACTCAACCAGGCAACATTACGCCGGTATCATGAGCGGTTGTTGCTTGCGATTGAGGCAGAACCGTACTTTGCACGATTCCAAACTGGCGGTCAGTTCTTTCGCGCTGCGATGTCAAGCAAAGTGCCTGCTGTATGGGATGTGTGGAACGCACATCAGCTAACACCGATTACTCCTGCCGTTGACGAAGCTCTGCGCTCGATTGGTGCCAGCATCACGGAAGGTCCAGTTGAACGCTTCGATGTCGATCCGCAGAACGGATACCTTGCGATATCGTAACGGTTTACGACATGGGTGGTGAGCCGCTTTCTGATCGGGTGCCGCCATTGTTGCCGACCACGTTGCCATGGCCGCCGTAGCTGGTTGAGTATTGTTCAGCGGCCACTGCCGGTTAAAACTTAACAGTTGTCATGCGGCGCAGCAGTGCCGAGGATCATGTAGGATAGGGGCTCTCGGTCTGCTCGTCCCATCGCATGAAACGCCTCGGCAAGTACCAACTCCTCGATCCGATTGGCGCAGGGCCATGCGGTACGGTCTCCCGCGCCAAAATCTTTGGCGTAGTTGGATTTGAACGCGAATTTGCAATCAAGCAGTTTTATCCAGCGGCGATCGCTTCAGCTGGCACTGCACAGGCGTTGTCGACGGCAGCGCGCGCCTATGCTGCGTTGGAACATCCGCGCATTGCGAAAATGCATGAGTTTTTGGTTGCCCAGGGCCAAACGTTTGCAGCGGTGGAATGTGTGGCCGGCCTCGATGCCGGCCGATTAACTGCCGACTTGCGAATTGCCGACGCTGTGCTGCCAGCGGGCGGCGTGTTAGCGGTGTTGTCGCAATGCGCGCGGGCAATTGGTTTTGCCCATGGGCGCGGGCTATTTCATCTTGGTATCTGCCCCGCTAATGTGGTGCTGCTGCCCGAGGGTGATTGTAAAGTCACCGATTTTGGTTTTCTCAATGCCTGCATGCCGCCGCGTGCGGTGGCGGAGCCGCGCTTGGCTCGACGCATTGGTTATTTGGCACCTGAACAGTTGGTCGGCGAGCCGGTGTCGGCGGCGACGGACGTGTTTGCATTGGGCATTCTTGGTTTTGAAATGCTCACCGGCCGCATTACCTTCGACGGTGAAACCCCGATGGAAGTGCAACAGGCTGTGCTTTCATCGCAACCGCCTGAGCCAGCGTTGCCACGGGCCATTGTTCGGGTCTTGCAGCGTGCGTTGGCGCGTTCGCCATTTGAGCGATACCCTGATGCCCGCGCATTTGCCGATGCCCTCGATGCTGCGATTCGGATCGCGCCAGTGCCGGGTACGCGCACCGACATTGGTGATCGGGTACGGGCTGCGTTGGCCCGACGAGCTGAACTGCATGATGAAGCGTTGTCGGGCGTAGTGCCACTGCCGACCGCACCGTTCGAACGGGTGGATACCGAAGGCACGCTTGATTTTGCGACAGAGGAATTTGTCCGGGATCCGGTCGATCTCATTGGCGTCTTGCCGCACGGCGCGAATGCCGGGATCTTGCCGACCACCCTCGCGGGTGTGGTGGTGCCTGTGGTAGCGCCGCCGTACAAGGCGAGTTCACCCGTGGTTCTGCTGCAACCGCCGCCGTTAGCCGCACCAGCCATAGCGACCTCGTCGATCGGCCAACGCTCGACCCAGCAAGGGTTGCCGCCAGCGCCTCGCATGGCAACAAGCCCAGCGTCGCGACCGCCGCCACTACGCGCGTTGACCGACGACCTGATGATTCCGCATGAACCGTTGGTTGCTGCGTTGCCGCCGACAAGTGATCCGACACAGGAGTTTGGCAACGACGTTACGATCCAAGCCGACGATGCCAGCACCGGAGAATTTCGTGATCTTGCACCGGTGGGGTGGGTGCCGCCGCATGCGCCGGCAGCTGTATTGGCCAACGACGCTGTCGGTGCGCATCGCAACGTGGCCGCGCCAGTTCGAGCGAATTCAGCAAGC
This sequence comes from Kofleriaceae bacterium, assembly GCA_043777635.1. Classification (GTDB taxonomy): domain Bacteria; phylum Myxococcota_A; class Polyangia; order Haliangiales; family Haliangiaceae; genus JABFXX01. The sequence goes on from JAYWHS010000329.1 coordinate 5,923, forward strand.
GTGCCGCCGTTGCCGAACGTCGCGCAAACCGCTGCGGCACCGCTGCCGCCCAGCCGTGATCCGGTGCCACGCTGGCTGTGGATCGTGATTGGTTTCGCTGGCGCAGCCGGGTTGGTCGGTGGTGGTTGGGCACTGTTGGGGCCCGCAGCGAAGCAATCGCCCACGGTGGCTGCCGTGCCGCGTATCGATGCGCGGACCGCTGTTGCTATGTTGCAAGCCGACGCAATGCCGTCCACTCCGAACCCACCAAACGATGGAGCATCAGTAGCGTCGCTTGATGCAGCTAACTTACGTCTTGTTGACGCCCCACTTGCACTAGCGAAGATCGATGCCCAAGGAGCTAGCCTCGATGCGAGTCGTGCGTTGGACGCGGCCAAGGTTATTGTCGTCGATGCTGCTGCGCCAGTGGTGGCAACCGTTGATGCTGGGCGCGGCGTAGTGCGATCGAGCGGCGACGAAAAATCATTGCACATCGATTCTACGCCAGCAGGGGCGCGGGTTTATCTCGATGGTGCCGACGTTGGAGTTACGCCTTTGACGTTGCCAGGCTCCGCCGATCATCATAGTGCGGCATTGGTGTTGGCGAATCATGATTTATATCTTGCAGAGATCGATGGTCACGGTCGCATCGCGGTTGCGCTTGCCGCAGTCACACCGGCGGGCGGCACCGCCGGCATCAAGGTGCGCTGCAAAGACAAAGATCGTTACTATGTTTTCATTGATGCAAAACCTACTGGACAACTTTGCCCTACTGAGAAAATCGAAGTTAATTTGGGCGAGCACATCATCGAAATCTACGACGTCACGAGCGAATCTCGGCGGCAGTTTCCGGTCGTGGTAAAAAGCAACGATCGCTCGTTGCGCGTACGCATCGACTAACCAACGCGGGCGGTGTTGCGTAGGTTAGCGAACTATCGATCGCAATGTGTGCGCCGTACACAGGTGTGCAACTTTGGTACAGCGACGTCGTTGCCCAACCGTTGCACGCGAGGTTAGCGAGGGTTCATGCTCACATGGCGTTTGCCAGGAGCGAATCCATGAAGCTCGTCGGCAAGCACGGACCACTGCACGGTCGGTGCTTGGCCGGTGCGGCCTTGCGTGATCGTGCATCTAGCTTGAAACTCGCAGTGGTGCGAGATACGCTATATAAATATGAAGCAAAATTTAGTGCTTGCGATAGGACTTCTTCTTTTTGCCTGTAGTGATTCGCCAAATGTCTCAGCGACCTGCACTGGCGATGCGCAGTGCGACGAAGGCCTGACCTGCAACACCACTGTTCCAGGGGGGTATTGCACCAAGGCCTGCACAACACCGGGGGAGACTTCCCAATGTCCTGAGGCCTCGGTCTGTGATTCGGTCGCTGGTAATGCAATTAGCTGCGTAAAGATTTGCGACACTTCATCGGATTGCCGCTCGGATTTGAGCTGCAACGGCACTAGCAAAGGAAGTCTGAAAGCTTGTAAGCCAAAAGAGTAAGCACGTTTCGATGTCGCATATTTTTGTGCGATGAAGAATCTGTAAAATTTGCACTGAGCACACCGGTCCCGTGCGAAAAGCGCAATGATATTGGCGCAAATCAAGGTGCAAGAAGATCAACCACGAATCGATTGTCGCCGGTTGCGACCACGTTGATGGTTAACGTTTTTTTGGCACCAAGGGCAGGATTGGTAAACACCGCAAGGTGCGACCCAACAGTAAGCTCAATAGTGGCGGGCGTTTCGTGCTGCGCGCTCTGGCCATCAATGACTACGTAGGCCCATGGCTTGGCTCCGAATTGCACACGCTGCAACGCTGCGACTGCTGGCTTGGTCGCATCGTCCGTGGTTGAGCGCGCGGGCGCATCGCGGGGCGTGCGCGCATCGAGCCTCGGTAGTTTTCGCAGCGGTGGCGCATCGAAGTGTCCGGTAACCGGCGAGGTCGCATCAAGATTGGCGAGCGCATCTGGCGTGATGATGAATGTTGAGGCCGCGTCGCGGCTGATGGCGGGAATCATGTTCGCAGCGTCGATAGCGGGTGCCACGCTTGGTGCTGCGGCATCGCCGATGTTGCGCTTACCTAGCGTGCGGCCTGCGGCGAATACGCCAGCGAGGGTCGCGATGCTCATCGCGCTGACAACCATGATGATGCGTGCCCGTGATGTGCCGGGGCGCGACGCTGATGTCCGGGTTACGCCCGCAGTGGTTGCAGTCGACGGTTCAGCGACACGCGATGCAGCAGGGTCCGGTGCCAGCGACGGCGCAGCGGCGAGCGATGGTGCCAGCGATGGTGGCACGGGTTCGTCATCGGCGGTCACTGCCACCGAATGTTGCGTGGCAGTACCAAGCACACCCGCTACACCGTCGTCGAGAAACGTCACAATGACGCCTGGCTCGGCAATATCGGTTTGACCGGTGGCGTCTTGTTCCCCTTGCCAGGTCAAGGCGAGCCATGCGGTGATCGCGTTGCGCGGTGAGCCTTCCGCCGAGGCTGCACGGGCTGCGACGATATAGATGTCGAGGGCTTCCAACATGTCCCGGGCCGACACAAAGCGGTCCGCTGGTGCGGTTGCTGTGGCGCGCATCACAATGCGGCGCAACGGTTCGGGCACGGTTGCGTTGGTGCAGGCTGGCAGTTCATTGTTGCGTGCGGCCGCCACCATCGCGTTGCGATCATCACCCGCTCGAACCCGACTACCGATCAGCAATTCCCACAGCACGAGGCCCAATGCATAAATATCAGCGCGGCCATCGACCTCGTCGCCACGCGCTTGTTCGGGTGCCATGTACGCGGGCGTCCCAATAATGCCGCGCTGGGCGTCGCCCACGACCGCGGCAATGCCAAAATCCGCTAGCTTGACGTCGCCCGACCATGACAACAAAATATTTCGTGGGGTGACATCGCGATGCACGATGCCACGAGAACTGCCGTTGGAAAATTGATGGGCATGATCGAGGGCCGCGCAACATTCGGCTGCGATAAAGGCCGCCAACACCGGTGCAACTGGTTGGCCGGGCGAGCGGGCTAACGTTGAGCCGACATCTTTGCCATCGACGTGTTCCATGGCTAAAAAGACGTCTTCACCGATGCGGCCAAAATCGAACACCGGGACGATGTTTTGTTGCACCAGTGACATCGAAAGCTGGGCTTCTTTGACGAATAAATCGAGCGCGCGTGGGTCGGCCACTCGCTCGCGCCGCATGCGTTTGATCACCAAGCGTTTTTCAACACCGGCTACTTTGCGCCGCGCCAAATACACGTCGGCCATGCCACCGCGCGCCAACGGGCGGACAAGTTCATAGCGGCCAAGGGTATTCACAACTTCAGTATAGCCTTAGAGTTTGGAATCAGCGTGAGCGCAGGTAACTTGTCAGGGGCTGCTACGGCGTCTTTGGCGATCGTCTACTTAAAGCGTGGGCAAAGTTTTCGATTTTCATCAGAAACTCGGGTAAACCATGGCAATGCTTCGTTCTCGTGCAGCCACCGTTGCGACCACGTTGGTGGCGTTACTGTTTGTGGTGCCAGCGAATGCCCAGCCCGTTGCAGCGCGGCGTGTCGCAACCGTGGTGTGGTGGCAGGGCCCAAATGAATTAACCGCAGCGGCCACCGTGGCAGACGTTGTTAAGCGTCGTGGGGTGGCATGGATCGATGTGTCACCGCGCAGTGCCGTAACCGCCGATACCCGGGCGCAAATTCAAGCACAACTAGCGCGCGGCATCGCAGCATATGAAGCCCTGCAATTTGCCGATGCGCTGGTCGCCCTCGGTGACGCTGAACGCGGCATTGACGCCACCGGTGGGCAAGCCGTGGACACGGTGACGTTATCCGACGTTTTTTTATATCGTGCGTTGGCTGGCGCGCAAATTCAAACGGCTACCGCATGGGATGATTTTGTAATGGCGGCCAAGCTCGGTTCGGCCCGCGTGCTGGACGTTAGCCGTTTTGCGCCGCGGGTCGTCGAAGAATTTGCACGAGCACGGACGGCGGCCCGCGAGTTAGCGCCGGCGATCGTGCGTATCGAAATTGCACCGCACTGTGAAATTTGGTGGGACGGTCGGGCCGTGGTGGCGTCAGATCCCAATACCGTGGTCGTCGATACTCGCGTTGGGGTGCATTGGCTTGCGTCGCTGTGTTTAGGTCGGCGCGCCGTGGCGAAACGGCTGACGATTGATCAAGCCCAGCAAACTGTGGCTGGTGCAGGTTCCGAGTTATTGCCACCGACCGTCGACGAATTGCGGATTTCAGCGCAAGTCGTGACCGCACGGCCGTATGTTACCGTGGTGGTGCTTGGTGCACTTGCCAATATCGTTAAACGCAATGGCACTGGTGTGTTGGTTGCCGAACTTACTCAAACTCTGGCCACGCCAGCAGACGTCGCCACGCTTGTTGCATCGGTTGATCAGCTGCTGCGTACCGACGACGCGGTGGTTGCAGGAGTTACCGCATGGTATCGACGCCCCTGGGTTTGGGCCGTGGCTGGAGCTGTCGTCACCGGCGCTGTACTCACTCCGTTTTTGTTCGGCAGTACAAGTTCAACTCAAACCGTCAAGGTTCGGCCGGAGGGGTTGCCGCGGTGGTAAGGCGGAGTCGCACGCGCAGTAGCCGTACCCGCCGGTGGGCCTGGACCGCCGTAGGTTCGTCGGCGAGCCTCGGTTCGTCGCTGCTGCTGGCGGCTGCGTTGCATGCGTGTGGTGATTCGCCGCGCGTGTTGACACCAATCATCGACTTGCCAGCGACGCGGCCGGCGCTGCCATTTCCCGATATCAACGAACTCACCCTTGAAGTTGCTCGCGCTGGCGATACCCAATCGTTAACCACAAAAACCTTTCGCCGTGGTGACAACATCGAACTTGCAGACGTTCCCATCGGTGAAAACTTGGTGATTCATCTCACCGGCTTGGTCAATGGCCAAGAAATTGCGTACGGTCGCAGTTGCTCGTTCACGATTGCTGAGCAAGGCGATGTTCCGACCCCACATATCTTTTTTTCGAGCAATCGTTCGTGGTCGCCGTTCGAGGGCGTGCCGATCGGGCAGCGGCGCAATGGCATTGCGGTGGCAAATCACCAAGGCCAAGCTGTGTTTTTGTCAGGTACCGATGGTGCGGGTGCGCCGGTTGTGACGGTAGATCAATTCGTTACCACCGACGGTAGCTTCGCTGCGCTGGCTAGCATCGCGGCTCGCACTGCGCCGCAAGTCGCCGAGCTTGGTGATCAGCGATTTTTGATCAGTGGTGGCGTGGATCCAACGACCAATCAAGCTGCGGCTTTTTTTGAATTGCTTGAAGTTGATGCATCTCCGGAAAGCCGCGTGGCGCGCGTCGATGATGCGTTAGCGGTTCGCGGGGGCGCAGCGGTTGCGCTCGCCAACGGCCGAGTTGCGATTATCGGTGGCGCAGCGCTCGGTGATGTTTTGCCAATCGGTCGCGTCGTGATTGTTGCGCCCGATGGCAGCACGATAAAATCGTTTCAATCGCGGGCCAAGTTGGCGAGGCCGCGCATGGGCCATACCGCAACTAGGTTAGGCGATGACATGGGTTCCTTCGTGCTAGTTGCCGGAGGCCTCGATGGTGCCGGCCCGGTCGCGACGGCCGAACTCTTTAAGCCGTTGCGCGAGGAATTCGTGCCGATCACCGGCGCCAATCCAACCATGATTGTGCCTCGCCATCAGCATCGCGCGATTCGCATGCCCGACGGTAGCGTGCTCATTATTGGTGGCTTTGATGCCGTTGGCGCGCCGGTGCGCACGATGGAACTATTTTCATTGGATGCCGGTTTTGTCGCTGTGCCCACCCGGCTACCCGATGGTGCGGGCGTCGTCGACTTTAGTTTGACGCGCCTGCCCGACAATCGCCTTTTGTTGGTCGGCGGACGTACCGTCGTTGGTGGGCCAGCGACGACCAGCGCCTTCGTGATTGGCCTCGACGTGTTCGACGGCACCGTTGAAGTTACCAGCGGCGGCCAGATCCAGTTCGCCCGTGCCGGCCATCAAGCGGTGCAACTATGCGACGGCACCGTGATGGTGGTGGGCGGCACCGACACGGTCGAGCCGGCCGAGCGTTACAATCCATCGTCGACGAGCCGGCGTTAGGCGCTGAGGCGGATATGCAACGCTACGCGTGCCTTGTTCACAAGCCCTGCAAAAACATCTGCGCACGCAACGTACCTAACGCAACGGTTGCGGGTTGGTCTTCAAGTTTTGCAACTTTGCCGTCGGCTCCGGTAAATGCAATGTAGGTTACGCCGCTATCGATTCCACCGTTACGGGGATTGGGGTTGATGCCGAGCCGCACCGCCATTTGATACGAGGCTTCGCCGACGATGGTGGTTGGTCCGGAATCGCCAATGACGCCGTATTCCATTTTATCTTGGTACAGCACGGCCACGACGGATCCCATAGATAAACCGGCGTTGCGATAGTTGAACTTGGCGCTGACTCCAGGGATAACCACAAAAGGCAAGGTCGCTGCGTCGAGCGGATTACCCATAGAGTCATTGGCGCTGGTTTGGTTTTGCCACGAAGGATCGGCGGCGAGGTTGCATTGCGGTGACTCTTTACCGTCGCAGTCGATGTCCATGTCCGCAGTCCAAAATACGATGCGCGTGCCGCCACAAATCGGAATATTGGCCGTCCCGCCGCTATCTTTGGCCAATGGTCCGCCGATCGGCGTAGCGCAGCTCGGCAATTTTGCTCGCAGCGCAGCTGCCGTCACGGCAATTGGGCCGTCAGGTGTTGCCGCATCCGGTGTGATGGCGCCACCGTCAGGTAGATCCACCGCATCAGGCCCAGCGTCCGACCCACTACAGGCAGCGCCGAAAGCGCTCACAACTCCGACGGTTACCACTGACAACAAATGCCGCATTGGGCGGCACGCTAACCTATGCTGGGGCTCCGGTGCAATGCGCATCTGCGTTCCAGCGCCCAGATGATCAACGCGCCGAGACTGTACGCGCAAAGATCATACGGGTCGAACGTGGTGCCCAGCGCGACTCCAGCGACGCCGCGCTGATGGTGCCACACCTGAAAAAACTCAAGTCCCACGGCGACCGCCAAGATCAGCGCAAGGCGCGTGATGAGGGCAAGCGAGGTCACTGCACCGAGAGTAGCGACCAAAAAAATCACGATCACAACATCACCGAGGTAGCCACGCACCAGCCAGGCTCCGGGCGCCTGGGCTCGACCCCATGCCAGGCAAAGCACGCCCAGCACCACGGCTATGCCAGCGACGGTGAGGTGGCCTTGGCGAGACATAGAATTGCAACGTCGGTGGTTGGCTGATTATTCTCGTTGGAGCGTGATTTCACCTTCAGAACCGGCATGGTAACCCGGCGCAGCGCGGCCCGAAATGCTAGCGTTGCCGACGCATGGCGTTTGTACCGTTAGTTCCGATTGGTGACCCTCTCAACAAAGTTGTCGACGACCGCACGTTGGCTGAACAACGCGCAGCGCTTGGCGTTTTGGAAGACCGCTTGCGCACTCGCCGTAGCGAAGTCCACGCTGGTTGGGGGCCGAGTTACGTCGAGCGGGTCCACAAAAAAGGCAAATTCACCGCCCGTGAACGCTTAGCCAAACTCGCCGATACCGGCACCCGCACCTACGAAGTTGGCACGTTTGTAAACTACGGCGATGTGTTTCCTGGCGATCAAAAATCGCCAGGCGCAGGCGTGGTAACCGCATTCGCGCAAGTCCACGGCCGCTGGTGCATGGTGATTGCCAATGACAACACGGTGGCGTCGGGGGCATGGTGGCCACGCTCGCCGGAAAAGATTCAGCGCGCGCAAATGATGGCGATGCGGCTGCGCTTGCCAACCATCTATTTGGTGGATTGCAGTGGACTATTTTTGCCTGAGCAGTCCAAGAGTTTCCCGGGCGCGCGCGGCGCTGGCCACATCTTCAAGATGAATTCGTTGTTGTCACACAACGGCGTACCGCAAATCGCCGGTGTGTTTGGCGATTGCATCGCCGGCGGCGGCTATATGCCGATCATCAGTGACCGGGTGTACATGACCGAGCAGGCCTATATGGTCATCGCTGGTGCAGCGTTGATCAAAGGTGCGAAGAGCCAAAAGATTACCTCGCTCGATATCGGTGGCCCCGAAGTGCATGTGCATCAGTCCGGTTGCGCCGATGTCCGGGTTCCGGACGATGAAACTTTACTGGCCTGTATTCGCCGCGATGTCAGCCGGTTGCCTTCGGGTGCTGGTGATTTTTATCGTGGCGATATCGGCAGCATGGAACCACGCTTTGCCGCCGCCGAGCTGGCCGGGCTGTTGCCGACCGACCATCGCGAAAGCTACGACGCCAAACAAGTGCTGGCGCGGTTGTGTGACCAGTCGCTATTTTGGGAAGTGATGCCCGAAGTCGGCGAAGAAATGATCTGCGGCGTCGCTAAGCTCGGCGGTTTGTACGCTGGCTTCATCATCAATCGGCAAGGCCTCGTCGGTGATCCGGAACGCCCAGGTGCGCAGCGCGCGGCAGGGACGTTGTATCGAGGCGGTATCGCCAAGATCAGTGCGTTTTCGCGGGCGTGTAGCGACGACGGGATTCCGTTGATTTGGCTGCAAGATATTTCAGGTTTTGATATCGGTCGCGAAGCTGAAGCGCATGGTTTGTTGGCGTATGGATCGTCGCTGATCTACAGCAATTCAACCAATACCAATCCGGTGTTTACAGTGCTGCTGCGCAAAGCTTCGGGCGCTGGCTACTACGCGATGAACGGCTTGCCGTACGATCCAATCATTCAACTCTCGACCACGTTGTCGCGGTTGTCGGTGATGGAAGGTCGCACGCTGGCGATCGCGACGTACAACACCAAGCTCGACGACGATTTTCAAATCATGAGCACTGATCCGGTCGAACGCGCCAAGATCGAAGCCGGCATGAAAGAAACCGAAGCCCGCATCGAAGGCGACATGGATCCGTTTGTCGCAGCCCGCCAAATGGACACCGACGAAATCGTTGAACTCGGCGAGTTGCGCGATTATCTCGCTGCGCTGGTTGAAATGGCCTATCAAAACACCGGCTACCGTCGGGTGAAAAACCCACGCATTTGGTCGATGCACGACTTGCGTGAGCTGGTTGGAGGAGTGAGGTAGTCATGACGGATTCACGCAAAACCCAAGCCGTCGTCGACGGACTATTTGTGGAAGCAGCAGCGGAGCGGGTGACTCATCAACTGCGCGCACCACGGGTCGGCTGGTTTCGGCCGGCAATTTCGGTGGGGGCGTTGTTGGCACCGGGGCTGTTGCTTGGCACACTCGAAACCCTTGGCGCGACGGTGGCCGTATTGGCACCGGCTTCGGCCCACGGCGTAGTGCGCACAGTCGCAGGCAATCGCCATGCTCGGTTTGCGGTGGGCTATCAAGATGCGCTGTTCACGGTGGATGTACACGCCGGCGCCGGCGCGGGTGATGCCGCGAGCGCCGCTGCTGGAGCCGCGTCAGCGGTTGCCGGAGCCTCCGACGCTGATGGCTTGGTATTTCGGGCACCGACGAGTGGCCGGTTTTATTTGCGCGCCGCCCCTGGTAAACCTGCATTCGTTGCAGTTGGTGATGTGATTTCTGCCGGTACCGCAATCTGTTTACTTGAAGTGATGAAAACCTTTCACCGCGTCACCTACGGTGGTGAAGGCTTGCCTGAGCGCGCAGTGGTGGTGGCAATCACGGCGATTGAAGAAGCCGACATTAACGCTGGCGACGTGTTGTTACGTTTGTCACCGGCCTAACAGAATATTTCGCAACCATTATCATCGGGCGCGGGTTGCGCCGCAAAAATGCTGCGTTGGTAACGGGCTGTGGTAGCGTCGTAACACCTATGAAAAAAAATATGCGGGTGGGGTGGTTGTTCGGATGTCTGGTGGTCGTCGGTGCGATGCTGAGCGCGTCGGGTTTGGTCGGCGCGGGCGCAGGTTGCACCAAACAGAACCCCAACGTTTGTTGCATTTCTGAGTTGGATTGCGCTGCCGTCGGCATTCCAGCCGATTCAAGTTGTCAGTCGGGCTTTGCTTGTACCAATCATGAATGTATCGAAGCTACCTGCGGTGTTGATGCGCATTGTACCGACCCTGCTGCGGCGTTTTGCGGCGAAGGCTTGTGTCGTGAATGCACCGCAGGTGGGCAATGCCCGGCCTCCGCCGCCGTTTGTAATCTCACCACCTACGGTTGCGAGCGTTGCCTTGCCGATACCGATTGCAGCAGTTTTGCAGCCACGCCGCATTGTGCAGCCAACGGCACCTGTGCTGAGTGTGTAACCAGTCTTGATTGCGGCGCAACGGAGCCAGTGTGCGGCACCGACGGCAGTTGTCGCACCTGCGAACACGATATCGAATGCGCCAGTGGTGCCTGTGATGCCAACGGCACCTGTGTTGTGCCTAGCTCGGTGATTTACATTTCGCCAACCGGCATCGACGCCGGTGGCTGTGTGCAGAGCCAACCATGTTTGACTCCGGGCTTTGCAGTCGCCCTGGTCAGCCCTGCGCGCTTTCATATCGCGTTGGCACCGGGCCAATACACCGGGCAGCTGGTCGGCTCGGCCGCTGCGCCGCGCATCTCGGTGCATGGCAATGGAGCAACGATTAGGAACAACGCAACAACGCAGACTACGCCGACCATCAACGTTGATCGCAACAAAGTGTTTGTACGAGATTTGACAATCGAAGCCACGAACATGGCGTATGGCTTTGAATGCAAGAACAACGGTGAGGTTGATCTGCGTGCGGTGAATTACGCAAGCGACATGGGTAAAGGTAATGGTGCAAACGCGTGTAAGGTTTCGTGGCAGGATTCGGAAACGCAATTGCTCTTCCTAAGCACCAACAGCCAGCTCACCCTGCGCCGCGTTACATTCGTCAATTCAACAGCCGTATTCGCAATTGATTCAACGGTCGTAATCGAAAATGTCGCCGTGCTGCGCGCCAGCGACTATCCCTTTAGCTTCACTCGCACACAAGGCACGGCTTCCTTTGTGACTGTTGCAGATTCGGCGCCCGGCCATGGTGGGTTCAACTGCAATGCGTCGCCGGTGCAAATTACCAACTCCATTATCTGGGTGCCTAATGTTGGTAACTTCAGTGATCGCCCTATCCTCGGCAATTGCGTTGCGTCTGGCCAAAACCTAATCGGCCCACTCACGCCAGCAACGCCAACCTCCAGCGATCCACTCTTCGTCGACATGGCCAACGGCGATCTACATCTGATGCCAACCAGCCTCGGCGTCGACAAAGCCGATA
>JAYWHS010000330.1:0-4656 GCA_043777635.1 Kofleriaceae bacterium
CAATGTCAGCTTAGAGGAGGGGCAGCCGGTGGCAACCAACAGGATCAACGCAATAAACCAACCACGCATTGGTTACGCGCTAACGCTTCTCACAAAAACCATAGTTACACGACGGGGCCGACGACGGGCATTCACTTGATGCAGTACACGCCTGGCATGCACCGGCGCGGCCGATGCGACTGTCAAAATAGCAACCACAGACGAACGGCGGCTGATAGGCCACCAGCGGGCCAACTTCGGTGGTGTGGTTAACGCGCATTGCGCAGGTCGGGATGAAGCCGGCTTCAATTGTTGCAGCCACCAACGTTTGCTCTAGGCGAGGCACAGTGAATTGCGTGATTAGGGCGCTTGCAGCGGGCGGCGGCACACCGTTGGTGGTGGCTGCAACGAAGTGCAACGCACCCCAAATTGGATAGTGGCCATCGCGCACGTTTGCTTTGTCGAGCGAATCCGGCGTTGAGTCCGGCAAATAGCCGTACGTCTGCCCAGCTTGTTGAAATGCCAGTACGCGCACATTAGCGCGGCTCTTGTCAGCGAAATCACTGCCAAGAATGCCTATCGAATTTTCGCTGAAAGCTGGATCGACCGCTTCAATTGAAGCTAACAAGTTGGGCGATGACAGCCGATCTACGCCCCACCACTTGGTCGCGTCGACGGTAATCGCCCGAGACAACATCTGGGTGGTACCACTGCCCGAGTTGCGGACAAAATAGTACCGAGGATCATTCCAAGGTGCAGTTTTGCCGTTCATGCCGCCAGCAGCAAACGCAAGATGTGCGGCTTCAGCGCTAATGGTAGTTTGCGAGGAAGTCGAAGGCACCACCATCACAATGGATTGACTAGGACCGATGTAGTCGGCAATTCCCGCAGTAGCGCTGTAGCCACACGAAGCGGGGTACACGTCCGACGCGCCGACATCCACGGTCACACCAGCCGCGTCGAGCAGACATAACGTCTGCACCCCGGCCGAGTTGTAGTAGAACGCGGCGTTGTTGGTAATATTTTTGATAATGTGTTTCGTGACGTCAGGGTCGTACACTGCGCTGATCCCCTTGCACGAACCCTGCGGCAACATCACTGCCGTGTACATGGGTGAAGCAGCCGACAATACCGGTTGCACGGCTTTGATCAGCGGCACTGCATTGCTTGAACCGGTGATGTAAATCGGATTTGGTACATCAGCGCAGTTCACTGTCGGTGTTGGCTGGGTCACCGCAGGCGGTGGCGTGGTACCCAAGTTGACTGGCGGAGCGGTGACGGTCATCGCAGAACTGAGGGCCGCCGCGTCGCACAAGCCTAGCCGCACGCAGTTATCGAACTGAAACGTGCGCGCCGTTGTGCATTGATTAGCAAACTCGGCTTGAGTGCTCGGCTCACCAAAAAAACAATCTGGCGGGCCAAGCCCCGACGGTACACAGACGCCTTGTTGGCAGGTCGGGTGACCACCAAAATCGAGGCAATCACTTTCTTGCGTGCATTGTGTCGTACCTTTTTCGACAACTAACGAGCATGCAGACAACGACACCAGCGTGGTTGCAAACAAAGGAAGAATAAGATTTGTTGGAAAATTATTGCGCATATATTTTTTAAAAATGCCCGCTCATCCCGATATTGTTCGGGCTAACCAATAGACTCAGCCCAGTTTTAGGCTGTTCTTGTTTCGATGAACGCGTCAACGTAAAATACAACGCAACTCCGCCAGCGACCAACGTTGCGGCAGTGAAGCCATCCGCGATCGCTGCGTCGCGCGAGGTCTTCGAACGTTGGTCATCAAGTGTCGCAGCGGCAACGGGATAGGTACCCAACAACCGTTCCAGCTCATTTGAATCGGAATAGGCGCGATAGGCAAAGATGCCCGCAGCGATGCCTAAACCACCGGTAACGCCCCAACTCACATAGACCGGAACTTTACTTGGTGGACCGGCTGGCTTGCGTACCGTTGGCGTCGCTAGTGCCGCGGCGCCGAGGCTAGGAGCAGGCGTTGCGAGCGATGCTTGAAGTGGCAACACCAAGGTAACTACGTTGCGACCGGCAACGTCGACGACCCGACGCGTTTCTTGGCCATTCAAGTGCGCAGTTACTCGACGTTGGCCCGCATTGACGACCACTGATTCAGGCAGTGGTGCAAAACCAACCGAGACGTCGTCGACTAAAATCTCAGCGCCTTGGGTAGTCTCAATTTGCAGCCGACCAATGCGGCCACGCAGCCGCTCCAGCTCCTGGTTAACTTGAGTCACCCGCTCAGGCTTAACTTCGGCCCCGCCCTCACGCAAGTAACGCTCATAGGCCACTACAGCACCGGCGTAATCTTGCAACTCCATCTGCACTTGCGCAATGTTGAAAAGAATTTTATACGATGGCGCGAGGTCGTAGGCGCGCTTGAACTCAACCAATGCGCCACGAAAATTGCCTTCGTCATACAACGCCGTGCCGGTTTGCAAATGCGATTTGGCTTCTTCGAGCGGGGTGGCAGCGTGACCTAGCTGAAAATGCGAGCTCGCACCAAGTAACGCGACCAACGCGAGCGATGAAATAATGCCTATTTTTGCCATGGATTTTCTCGGTCGATCGTAGGAGTAGCGGGCTTGGTATCTAACGCATTGGAGTCGAGCGGTCGCCGTTTCGGCTTTTCGTAGATGTCTTCGTCGAGCGGCTTACGTGCAGCCTGGGAACCGGATCCAGCAGTTGCGCCCACAGCGGAACCGACAGCGGAACCAACGTTAGCGCCAGACCCGGTGGCGTTTACCAAAACGGCGGCTTTGACTGGGACAGCTGAATCTTTTTTTACTGCGTTGCCCACAACTTTCGCCGGTACACGTTCGACCGGCACGGCAGCTAGCTCTGGCACCAATGCAAAATCAAAGCTCACGTCGTGATCGAGCACAAAGTCACGTTCAATGGACTTGTACCCTGGCGCCATCACGATCAAGGAGTGCACCACACCATCCCGACTCATCGCTCCTACCCAAGGATTTCGACCGAGTTGGCGGCCGTCAAGTTGCACAACAGCTTGGGCCGGAGAAACCACGATTTCGATGCGCACCGCAGCGGTTGCATCAATGGAAGTCATGCCCTTGGTGGCAAGCGGCGCGCCAGGTTGGACGGTTGACGATGATGGTGAACCTGAGGGTCGCAACGTGAACCAAGCCAACATTGCGCCGACTGCCACCACGCCAGCGCCGATGCCTGCAAACAGCGGCAAGCGAGATTTTTGGGTCGTCGCGATTGCAGCTGGCGCAATCGGATTTATTTTTGGTGCGACCTCGGCGGGCGCGGCAGGAAATGTTTCAAGCACCATTTCATCTGTCTCCTCGTGCCGGGTTACCGGCCGTGAGGCACCGACATCCGTTGGCGTGTATTCGAGATTCGGCAATGGGTGAGTTCGACCGAGCGACTCAACATCGTCCCGATGCAGCTGTGATTCGATGGTACGCTGAAGTTTGTCACGCTCAGTTTTGAGCAACTCCAAAACTAACGCACCGACCATCGCCGCGGTAACGGGTGCCAGCGTCGCAGCGTACGCCAGCAATTCCTGACGAAACATGGCGGCGTTGGCGTAGCGATCCTCTGGGTTAGGGGCCAACGCTTTTTCGCAGATGCGACGAAGTTCAGGATCAAATGGCACCCGATCCAGGCTTGGAATCTCGCCGCGACCAAGCTGCGAAGCTAGCGCTGGCTCAGCCACATTGGCCCATAGGCTTTCACCTAACACCGACTCGGCCAGCAGCACACCAACTGCGAACAAATCAGCGCGTCGATCTACACGCTCGCCACGCAGTTGTTCAGGCGGCATGTACGTCAGCTTGCCGCTCAAGCGGCCCGTGTGTGTAAAACTTTGTGAGTCTGCGGCTTTGGAAATGCCAAAGTCGAGAACTTTGGCGATGCCTTGTGACGTAACCAGAATGTTATCGGGCGACATGTCCCGATGCACAACTTTGAGTTGTTGACCATCGATGCCACGCGCGTCGTGGGCGTACGTCAACGCATCCAACACTTGCAACAAAATGTGCACCGATACGTTGAGCGGCAAGCCGCCGTTGGCTACAGCTTTGCGCCGTAACCGCGCGAACGTACCGCCATCAAGAAACTCCATGACGATATAGTTGCGGGTGCCCTCTTCGCCAATTTCGTAGGTCTGGACAATGTGAGGATGCGAAAGCTGAGCAGCCAACCGTGCTTCATCGAGAAACATCGTCGCGTACATCGGATCGCCCGTGAAACGCGCAAGCTTGACCACCAACAATTTCTGAAAGCCGCCAGCACCTTTGCTCTGCGCAAGGTACACATCGGCCATGCCGCCCTGGCCTAGAAGCGCAAGTAGTTTGTAGCGCCCCATCGGTGAATTAGCACCGGTTAGTTCCACCCCAATCATAACGGTCAGACTAGACGATCACGGGCCCGCGAAGCAATTCGCGATGACAATCGAATGTACGTTGCGTGACAAACCTCGGGCTAAATCGTCGGATCTCGCAGGTCGGTACATGTATGTACGCAGAATAGAAAAAGTTGGGATCCACAGGAAAAACGGCACCAGGCGCTGGCCGACCTGCCACCGCAGCGGCTTGCACAGTTCGCCACAACGAGTAGTCTCGACGTCACAGTGATGCGAGCGTTCACACGTCATTCAGAAACTCATCGCGTGGCACGCATCGGCTG
>JAYWHS010000331.1:0-4643 GCA_043777635.1 Kofleriaceae bacterium
GCCACCGTAACACCTCGCGCTCGGGTCATCGTAAGCACGCGGGCCGACGACAGTGCCGGTACAACTTCAGGAATTCGCAGCACCGAATCGTGTTGCCAATGTTGAGCAAACTCCGCCATCGATGCAGCTTCACGGCGATAGTCGAGTTCCGCAATCACTGCATCGGCCAGTGCATCCAGCGCCGCGACGCCCAAACTTGCGCCAACGTGGGCACCCGCGAGTTTGCGGACGAAATCTCGATCACGCAAATCTGCGGTCAGCGCGGCAGCGACATTGGGGTACTGAATCTTGACGACGTAACTGGTGCCGTCATGGCCGGTTGCCGCGTGCACTTGACCGAGCGACGCAGCCGCGAGCGGGGTGGAATCCCAGTGTGCGAACAACTGATGCAGTGGCTTGCCAAGGTCGGTTTCGATTACGCTTGCAACCGCTGCGGCTGACACCGCCGGGGCGTGGTCCCAGAGCTGGCCCAAGATGCGCTGCGCCGCAGTGCTGATGCCACCGTTACCGCCGCGCAGACTCGCGCTTGGGTCATAGGCTGCAAGTTGGGCAACTTTGGCCATGCCGCCTTTGAGCTGCCCAGCTTCTCGGGCCATTGCATGCGCCGTGGCTTCGTCAACAATGTAGTCGTCGTCATCGGAGCCCGAAGGGTCGGTGGTAACGAGTTGTTTGGCGCGGGCCCACACCGAGGCAAGGCCAATGCGTAACTGTGCGCGGTGCCGCCCACTGGTTTCACTCATGGCGTCACCCTACCGCGCTTGCCGAAAACAACAAAGCCTCGCTTGGCACGAGGCTTTTTCACACGCAAGGGCGAACCCACGAACGGCTGACATCACTTTGAATGTACGCCCCAACCCGCTGTCAGAAGTTTCTAAATATCCATAATGACGACGCCACGGTCGGATTGTGGCGGTTGGATCACGGCTGGCTGCTCAGGACTGTCGTGGTAATGCGATGGGCCTTCGATGGGCAACTCCGCGCGCGGTCGCTCGCGTTCTTGCCGTTGCTCTTGTTCGCGTTTTAGAATTTCTTCGATAATCCAGGGATTCAACATAGAGAGCCTTTCTTCAGCACTCCGATACACAGATAAACAGTAGCAACTTGTGGGCCGGTTCGCCTCTAATCGGCTCACTATGGGTTCGGCTTTCGGATTTGCCAAGGGCTACGCCGAGATGCGCCGCATTTTTGCTTATGTGAGGAAATTACCGACTGCATCGGGTTTGGCGCAAACCAGGGCCACGCAACCCCAGTAGCCGGTCGGTTGAGCTGCAAAGTACCCAAAAGCTAAACAGTTACAGGCGCTCAGCCGGTTGACTTTTTTGCGTAGCAAAAGTGCCATTTAATGCGCGCGCCAACGAGCGACAACCCATCGCAGTGATTGGAGATCGTTTGAAACCTAACCGCCAGGCCCAGGTTCGGCCGGCGGGTTTTCGATCATCACAACCGCAAATTCGCCCGTCGAATCTTCCATCTCAGGTTCACTGTGGTCGGTGGTGCGGAGCTGCCCGGCGGCTTCAGGTTCGCCAGCCGCACGGTCCAAATCGAAAATTCGGGTTGAACCAACGTACGCCGTGGTTTCGTATTTGGTGATTCGTCCAACTTTGCGCACGATGCCCGCCATGCGCTCAGACTCAGCCAAGATGATGCCAACCGCACGTAGATGCGGTGCCTCGGCGGGGCTTTGCCGCTGGATCAATTGCGCATATCCCATAATCGAGGTCAACGGCTGATTGAGTTCATGCGCTGCAGCACCTGCAAGCTCTGCAACCATAGCTTGCCGTTCGCTAGTTTGCAGCTTCTGTTGCGCGTCCAACAACCGTTGCTCCATGCGAATGCGCTCACGCAAATCGGTGAGAATCCCAACCGATGCAACTTCGGTCTCACCGTCATAGACGATCGATGCAGTCAGACTGATCGGCACAATTTCCCCAGTGCGAGTGCGTATTTGCCGACGGGTTTGTTCGAGCCGCCCAACGCCACCGTAGGCGGTCGATCGCAACATTCGCATAATCTGCTTGCCCACGCCGTCATCATAAAGCGAGCTGACGGGCAACTGACCAATGACATCTTCCGCAGCGTAGCCAAATAATCGTTCCGCGCCTTCGTTGAACAACAAGACGTTGCCGCTCATGTCGGCGGCGATAATGGCATCCACCGTCGAATCAATCAGCCGTTCGAGGAATTCTTTGGTTGCACCAAGCTCTTGCGCCATCGCGCGTTCCGCCGACACATCACGGAATACCAAGATGACGGCACCGCTGCCGGCCAACACCGTTGAGGTCGAGACCGACACCCAAATCGGAATTTGATCCAACTGCCCCAGCGGCACATCAAACGGGTCGAGGTTGGTACCTGCAAGCACCTGCTCGACCGCGGTGGCGATTAACGGCCGCTGTGTCTCAGGAATGAGATCGGCAAGGGAGCTACCCACCAACCCGTCGCGTGCATAACCAATGATGCGTTCAGCAGCGCGATTTACGAACAGAATATGGCCTTGCTCGTCGAGCACCACAACGCCGTCGGAGCCTGATTCAAAGTGCTCTTGCAGCGCCAGGATGCCACGTAAACGGCGCTCGGCTTCGTAGTGGGCCGGCGACAAGTTATGGGTTTGCTCCCGCAGCGATTCCAAGACCGCACCGTGACGCAGATGCGCGGCGGTAATGCTTGCGATCAACCGCGCCAGCTCAAGGCCTCGGCCACGCAGGTGGCCGACCCCAACCTTAGCCCCACGCAACATCAACACACCAAGGCTTCGGCCGCGCCATTGCACCGGCAACACAGCGACCCCGCGGACCCCGCGGCCCGCCAGGTTGTCGCGCACGTCCACCATAATTGGATCGGTCAGCACGTCATCGATCAGGACCGGCAGTCCAGTGCGCATCGCTTCGGCAATTTCAGGATAGCTGCGGATGTCGACGGCAAAACGACTCCGTGTCGGAGCGTCGTTGGCGGCGATTACAAAAACATTTTCCGAGCCTTCAACGTGTGCCACCAACGAAGCACGCTCAAACCGCAACGTTTCAGCAATCACCAACAAAGCCGCCACCAAGGCTGCGTATTCGTCGCCACGCTGGGTTAGCAGTTCATGCACGCGCAACAACGCATTGGGCAGCACGCCCGCAGCAAAACCACCATCAGCGCGCGGCAACCGCAACAGATTGCTACAACGTGCAACAAACACCGACGGCACAGCGTTGAACGGAATAACATCATCAGCGCCAGCTGCAATAACATCGCCAGCGCTACGCACAGCGATGTCGGGCATCACCACTAATTTCGTGGCGGCTTGCAAGTCCGGCAGCTCTTGATACTCCGCTAGTCGCTGGACCGGATCGTCGTCGTAAAGTACCACTAATGCAACTGCCGCAGGTAAGCCACCAAGCGAGTGACAGCGCACCGCGATCAAGCCAGCATTGCTCAGCACGTCGACACTTTGCTGCGCCCAAAGCTCCGAACCACCGACCAGTGCAATGACCGGCGGATCTTTACGCATGGCCACGCTCATGCCAAACCGCGTGGGCTGCGGCGATGACCGCGCGCACCGTAACTCCGGCGGCCTGTGCAAGGCGCACACAATCTTGATATTCGGGCGTCACCGTAACGTCGCGACCAGCTAGTGAACTTATTTTTACGCTGACATCGCCGTAAAGCGTCGCTACAACTTCGAAGCGGCGAACCAGCATTGTCCGTTCGACTGCAAAATAACGCACGCCAATCGTCGTGGTTTCGAGCAGCAAAGCCTGCACTACCGCGTCGCGACTAGGCAATGGTGCAAGGGCTCCACACAGGAGCGCTGGGCGACCTTTTTTCATGGTGATAGGGGTCCACCAAACATCGAGGGCACCGGCAGCAAACATGGCCACAGTTGCAACTTCACACAGCTGAGGGTTGAGGTCATCAATGTTGGTTTCGATCTGCCACATCGCTGGTTGATCGGCCGCTTCGGCGCCGGTTTGAACCACGCGTTGCATCGCAGTGATACGAACCACGTTGGCGCGGTCAGGCAGCTCAGCGTCGCCAGCGCCCCAGCCAACAGCGTGGGCGGTCCCCATCGGCATTTCGCCCCAACTGCCGACGATGGCCGCAAGCACCGCAGCTCCAGTCGGCGTGCATAATTCGCGCGCAATACCCCCGCCGTACATCAGCCCACCAGCTTCCGTCATGATGGCCAATGCAGCAGGTGCCGGCACTGGCAGCACGCCATGGGCACAACGCAAGGTGCCACTGCCCATCGCGACTGCCGAGCAACTCACCGTGCTAGGTGCCAAGCTGCAAAAGGCCGCCGCACAACCGACAACATCGACGATCGAATCGATGGCACCGACTTCATGAAATCGAACAGCTTCGACGGTAGTGCCATGTAATTTTGCTTCGGCCCGGGCCAGCCGATCAAAAATCTGCAACGCCAGCGTTTGCACGTCGGCACGCAGCGGTGCGGCTACGATATGCGCGCGGATCCGGCCGTAGTGATAATGATCGTGACCGTGACGCGCCTTGGCGTTGTCATCGGGGTGATGTTCGTCGGTGTGGTCGTGACCGTGTACGCGACGATGGGCGTGATCATGGGCGTGATCATGGGCGTGATCATGGGCGTGATCATGGGCGTGATCATGGGCGTGATCATGGGCGTGATCATGGGCGTG
>JAYWHS010000332.1:0-4643 GCA_043777635.1 Kofleriaceae bacterium
GCGAACGGCGCGAGCGTCACCGCGGTGGTTGCAGCGCCGTCGACGATAAACGGCGTGGCACTTTCGTCATTGCCAAGCCAGGTTTCGCCAACTGGCCGCATCACCAGTAACTGCGGCTGCATGACGCAGCCAACGCGATCCATTCGTTGTTCAAATTCCATCGATGGCACCATGTCGCGAAACACCTGGGCCGGCGCGTCAATGCTCACCACGACGCCGCCAAGTACCTCGCCGGGACCGCGACGCACCACTACTTGAGCTCTGCACGCAGTGACCAGCGGCGTCGGTGGCGCACCGAGCCAACGCACCGTGCCGACAATAGTGCCCGTAACTTTTGCGGCGTCACCGTCGACGACACGGTAGCGCGGTGCCACGACGGCCCCGGCCCGCAGTTGTGGTGTTTGATAATTTCCGTAGGTTACACCGCCAGTACCGTCGGTGGCCCAAGGATTACGACCGTCGTCAAGCCGGCGTCGATTGCCTGGGTCGGGTTGCTCGGGTTGATCAGGTTGCTCGTCGGTGGCAATCGGTTCAACAACCAGCTGGCGCAGATCCGTCGAGGCTAACGCGAGCTGGCCCGCGCCATCGTCGGTGCGATCGCCGGCTCGACGCAAAGCGTTGATTTGCCGACGCGGGCGACCACAGCTTGAATCAAGCCCTCCAAGTAACGTGACCAACATGGCGCACGCGGTCAAGTGCAACCTGCGCATGCTGGCAGCATGCCCGGCTCGGGCACGGAAAACAACAGGCACCGAAAACAACAAAAGCTCGCCGAAGCGAGCCTTTGCGAGTGGTCAACCCACGCTGGGCAACCTACGAAATAGAGTTAACTATTTCTTCTTTTTGGCGGCTGGCTTTTTAGCGGCTGGCTTCTTGCCGGCTGGCTTTTTAGCAGCGGCTTTTTTCGGAGCGGCTTTTTTCGGAGCGGCCTTCTTTGGCGCTGCCTTCTTGGCGGCGGCCTTCTTTGGCGCTGCCTTCTTGGCGGTTTTCTTACGCTTGCTGCCGCCAACTTGGCGAGCTTGGCGAGCTACGTCGCCGTCACGGTCGACGAAGTATAGGTACTTGCTGTAATCCAGCTCGATGCCCGGTGAAGCAGCCTTAACAGCTTTGCCTTTTGGCTGGCCTGGCTTCTTACGAGGTACCGACCACACGTCGCCACCCTTGATGTAGTACATCATGTCGTTGTCGCGCTTGATTCCGGTCTTTGCGATTTTTTCACTCATGTCTGTAATCCCCCCCCTTAGGGTGTAATTGTGACCAGAGCGTAAAGATGCACTTCGCCGTTGAACAGTACCCGTGATCATTTTTTTCTCGTCGAAGATCAGGAAGTGGGCCAAAATCGTCGTCGGATAGCCCGGTTTCAGCCCTGTTTTCGACACGATTTCCGTCGACGAATCGGATGTGAACAAACGCTGACCGTCGACGAATTTG
The DNA here is from genome assembly GCA_043777635.1 of Kofleriaceae bacterium. GTDB lineage: Bacteria > Myxococcota_A > Polyangia > Haliangiales > Haliangiaceae > JABFXX01. The sequence goes on from JAYWHS010000332.1 coordinate 1,432, forward strand.
TTATTTTCAAAAACCGCGCAAGTTATCGACGAGAATAGCTTTTTTGATCCTGAGGCTAACCAACTTAGCCCGACGACAATGGCAAATTCACAGCGTTCATCGGACCCTGCGAGCAACAGGTTGCAACAGCGCCGGCCGAGTGCAGATCTCCCCCCTGTTTTTTTTTACATCGCGCCCCGGATTTCCACCCCGCCGACGCAGATCTTGCGGCTTCCAAGCTTCACACGTAGGGTTTGAGTTATGAAAATGTGGGGAAGTGTGACGCTGGCGGGTGCCTTGGCCAGCTGTGGCCGGCTTGGGTTTGACCCCAACCCGCCGAGCGTGGATGCTTCAGTCGATGCAATTGTCGACGGTCGGGCCGCTTTACAGTGCGAGCCTTGGAGCACGCCCACCCCGATCGCAGTGGCCAGTACGGTCGAATCCGAACGGTCACCAATGTTGTCCGGCGATGGCCTTACATTGATGTGGAACCTAAGCGGCCGGGAGCAAATCTCCCGGCGAGCCACACGCGGTGAAGCGTTTGCGATTGCCAACGTTGTACCCAGCCTGACCGACATCCCAGCGTTCGATCAGACCTTCACGTCCAACGGTCTTGAGTTCATCTATTCCGTGAGCACCGATCCAAGCTGTCCGCTACACACCCGCACGACCGTGGCCTTCCAATTTGACCAACCTCGTGAAATGTACCCACAGTTGTGTACCCTTGGGCTAACCGGCTTGGCCTTGGTCGGCGACGGCCGCGTGATGTACAGCAACAGTGTGCCCAACGGTGGATATGGCCAAGTGTTTCGTTCGAATCGGGCGACGACCAGCGAGTTGTTTTCGTCTGCGACCGTGGTGCCTGGCTTGCCTGATATGATCGGCTTCACCTCGGTCCGGCCCGACGAATTGGAGCTTTTTTTCGAAACCCCAAATCCGAACCAAGTAGATATGTTTGTGACCACCCGGGCCGCAACCACCGATTCGTGGGGACCTCCCGTCGCACTGTCCTTCAACGAAGCAGCCTTCGATGACGAAGACCCAGCCATCACCGATGACGGCACCGAATTGGTCTTTGCAAGCAACCGCCCCGGCGCAGGCGCCTACGATTTATATGTAGTCACGCGTACTTGCCGATGATTTCATGACACCGCAACAAAACAGATCTTTGGTCGAACTGGCACGTTGGTAGCAACATGAACACCTCGCGTTCTGCATTGGTGATGGTCATGGCCGCCAGCCTTGGGGCGGTAAACGCTTGCAGCAAGCCAGCAACCTCTACTGCCGCCGCAGCGCCGTTGCCGACCACAGTAGTTGCGCTACCCGAGGCAATTATCCCAACTGCGCCCAGCGTCGGCGAGGCACCGAGCTTGGCGACACCGCCGCTACCTCGTCCGGCGTTTGCAACGGACGTCGATTTTGCCACCCAATTTGATGGTTGGAAGGAGTACATGTTGGCGCAGCCGCAGCCCGCGTATCCACTCAATGAATGGAGCCGCACTGTCCCAGCCAAAGGTCGGTTGCCGTGCCCCGATGTGCCGATGGTCAACTACCGTGGCAGCAAACTCAACTACGGCAAAACCATGAAGCTGTACCAAGAGCTGGTGCCGCACATCGAAAAAATGGAGGACATCATCATTCAGGTTGCCAAAGATGTGTACGGCCGAGCGCCGTCGCGCCTGCAAACCCTGGGCACCCTGAACTGTCGGCGCATGCGCACCTACCCCACCTACATTAGTGAACACGCCTTCGCCAATGCCATCGATCTTGCCGGATTTGAATTTGCCGCCGCCACCAAGAGCCAGCGGGCCACGCTGCCTAAAGCATTATGGGGTGCACAGGTTGTCACCGTGCTTGGCGATTGGAAGGGTGGCCGTGGCAACAAAGCCACCCATCAAATTTTTCTTCATAAACTGATTATTGAACTGATCAAAAACGATGTGTTCACATTGTACTTGGGGCCGGGTTTTCCAGGCCACGAAGATCACTTCCATTTGGACATGTCGAACTTTCGCATGATCGATTTGTCGTCGGACTGATGCACTGCTAGGCCGTCCGCGAGACTTTTTGCTGCGCAGCGTCGCGCCGGTGCACAGAGATTTTCCGCGCGGCACGGTAGTAGTCAGCAGGGAGGAAGCACGGTAGGTTCGACCAGTGCGCGCAACGGTAATCTTGCTCGGTGTCATGTTGAGCCTGGGCTGTGGTCGTGTTGGGTTTGCCATGCTTGATGGTCGTTCCGATGATGCCCCGCCGCAAACCGACGGGCCCGCCAACATTACCCACATTCGATTTCGTATGGACGTCGCACCGCAGCAGGTCGGCAACATAGTGATAGCCGAACCATCGCAGTTTAGCGTTAGCTGCGGCGCGCGCTGCCCGGCGTCAGTGGCTGGCAGAGTTGGCCAGGCCTTTCGCTTCGACGGTACCCTGCGCATGGAGCTTGGGCCGCTCATAAATTTTGCGCAGCCATTTACCATCGCATTTTGGCTGCTGCCCGATGCTGTTATTACCGGCAGTGAATCGGTAGTGCCGTTGAGCAAAGCCTTGGCCCTAGATACCGGGTTCAACGAACTTTCGCTCATCTTGAAGGTCAACGACTTTATCGGGTTTGAAGGCTATCGCGCCGGAGCCATTGCGTTTTCCTCGACGGCCATTGCAGTTCGCACAGCGTGGCATCATTTCGCGCTGGTGTGGGACGGGACTGTTCGCCGATTGTACATTGATGGCATCAGCTACGATGCGCAGTCTGGGCCCTGGGATTTCGGCGCTGAACCCTTGGCACTCGGCGCTGATCTCGATAACAACGTTGTCAAATTCGCCTACGTTGGCGACATGGATGATCTACGCATCTTCACGCGCTCACTTACGGCGGCCGAGCTCGTCGCGCTGATGCAAGAGTTGTAGCAGAGCCCGGCGGCGCTGCGATCGTTGCGCGCCGCTCCGGCGATCGACACCTTGGCGTGCGCTGTTTACCGAAACCCGCTGGTCCGAAATCGCCGAACTCTACGACATACTCGAACGTATTGAACCGTCGCCGCTGTACACCATGAATCGCGCCATCGCGGTTGCGCAATGGCAAGGTCCCCAAGCCGGGTTCGACCTGTTGTTAGCGCTCACGCCACCGAACTGGCTCGCCCGCTACTATTTGTGCGACGCAGTCTTGGCTGATTTGCATGCGCGTTGCGGCAATGTTGCGGCCGCTAGTGTTTGTTACCAGCGTGCGCTAACCGGCG
>JAYWHS010000333.1:0-4642 GCA_043777635.1 Kofleriaceae bacterium
CAGAGGCATGTACAGCGAGAGCGACAACACGATGGCCAAGAACGCCAACGCTGCGAAGAACTTGCCAGCGACGATGGCGGAATCGCGCACCGGTGAGGTGGTTAGCAACACAATCGAGTGATTTTGTCGCTCTTCGGCGATCAGCCGGATCGATAAGGCAATAGCGGCGATCATCACCACACCGCTGGTCGACCAGAAGAAACGTTCCAAGACGATAGCCGATAGTTGTTCGCCGGTGAGCGCTTGGGTTTGAAACAGAATGCCATCGACGAGTAGCACTACCGCCGCGATAACCCACCCCAACGGCGATCGGACATACGCGCCGAGTTCGCGAAAAAAGATGGCTTTAGTTCCCTGCATCGTCGCCTCCGTCGCTTGGCGTGCCAACCATTCGAATAAACGTATTTTCGAGTTCACTACGGTTGTAATCGAGTTTGAGCAAATCGAGCTTGGCGTCAACCACGGCGCGGCTGATCTCGGCGCGACAATCGCGCGAGGTACTCACCGCAAACGTGTGGCCATCGGCTTGGTGGAAAGGCTGGCCGACCTCAGTCACCCCAGCGACGCTGGCTAGCACCGTTTGCAACATACGGTGCGGGTTGGCTTCGGCGTCGGCGAATTTGACGGTGACGGAGACCTTGCGAATTTCGGTTTTATTGCTGACAAGCTCGGCTTCGGTGCCGGCGCCCAACAGCGTGCCACCGCCAAGCACCAACAGTCGATCGCAGGTCTGGCTGATCTCGGTCAAAATGTGCGACGAAATGAGCACTGTATGATTCTGTTTCAGACCGTGAATCAAGTTGCGCATTTCGACGATTTGGACCGGGTCGAGACCACGGGTGGGTTCGTCGAGGATGAGAAACTTGGGTTGATGAATGATGGCTTGCGCGACGCCAACGCGTTGCCGATAGCCGTGCGACAAGTTGTTGATCACTTCATCCGCAACGTTGCTAAGCGCTGTGAGTTCGAGCACCTCGGGCATCCGCCGCTGAATGCCCGGCTTTTTCATACCACGCAGTTCGGCGGCAAATTTGAGATAGTCGGCTACCACCATGTCGCCGTAGAGGGGCGGATTTTCCGGTAGAAATCCAATGAGCTTGCGGACCTCGTGCGGATTGGCAATGGCGTCAATTCCGCCGATAGTAACGGCACCGCTCGAAGGTCGTAAATCACAGGCTAACATGCGCAGCGCGGTAGTTTTTCCGGCACCATTAAGGCCCAGAAATCCTACGGTTTCGCCATCGGCGATTTCGAAGGCGACCGGTCCTAAGGCACGTTTGCCACCATAGTATTTCGATAGGTTGTTAACGCGTATCATGCATTCCTCTGGTTGGACTGGCGGTGGTCATAGCGCGCTGCGCTTTCAACCGGTCAGAAATCCCCGTTATTTTTGGTGTATTTCAAAAGTAATCAAGTTTGCAATTGTTTGAGTGTCTGCTTAGCAGTCGTCCGTTCGGCGGTCGTCCGTTCGGCGGTCAGCTGATACCTATCCCAAGCTGCTATTTTACGTGCTCATAAACCGGCGGACAGCTGAGACTTATTCCCATCGATCGGAAAACCCGTGCTATGCGGTGATCGGCTGCGGCGGTCGGCTGATACCTGCGGCGGCTGATACCTGCGGCGGTCGGCTGATACCTATTCCCAGCTGGGGGAAAACCCGCTGGCGGTTGGCTACTAGCTATGCCGTGGTGGCTGCTACCCAGCGGCAAACTGAATTTCCTGGCCCGGAGGAATACCTCAGCGGTACATGATTGCGATGGCCATCGCATTAACCTGCGATGCAGAAGGAAAAAACTGCGAGATCTTTTGTGCCACTGACCGGAGTTGCGGCGATGGTGACTTCCCAGATTCCGGGCATCCATAAATTCACGGGAGCGAGCTGGTATCGACCCGGCACCGCGGGATCCGGTGTAACCAGGGTGTCGATGGCTGAGCCGTGACGGTGGTCGGGCATGAACGGTTTAACGGTGATTGCGGCACCGACAACCGGCGCGCCGGCTTGGCTTATGTCGACCAGCCATGTGTTGTCGCCACGGGATGGTGGCGCAGGAGTCGCTTCCATCAGTGTGAACGTCAGGCGGTTATCTTTGCCATTTTTAGTGATGCCCACGACGAACGTTTCACCGCGTGGGTCGCCGACACAATTGGTGCTGGCGTCAGGTATGGAGGCTTGGTCACTACCGCAAGCTAGCAGGCTTATCCCGATGCCAAACACCGCGATCAGATCACGTAAACCTACAAATTTCCGTGCGGCAGTTGAGGCAACCATCATAACCAGTACGAGTGTACTCGGCCTTTGTTACAAAGCGTTTACAAATATTCCGAAAAACCCGAGCGATTTCCCCAGGGCAGATGCGGTTTTTGTTTGGCTTTGTGCAGCCCGAGCCCAGCTTCGTGGCGGCCTTGGTGTATTCCTTGGCCATGAACTTTCCTGACTACCGTCCGCGCCGCATGCGTCGCAGCGAAGGCCTCCGCCGGCTGATGCGCGAAACCCGCTTGGCGGTTGATGATTTTGTTTATCCGATCTTTGTAGTGCCAGGTTCCGGGGTTGAAAAGCCCATTTCGTCGATGCCCGGACAATCGAGTTATTCGGTCGACAAAGCCGTCGATGCTGCCGCCCGGGTGTACGATCTTGGCATCCCCGCGGTGTTGTTGTTTGGCGTGCCTGAGCGCAAAGATGCAGTTGGTTCGGAGGCGTGGAGCGGCAATGGCGTAGTGCAAAAAGCTATTCGCGCGATCAAAAAGCGCTGCCCCGAGCTGGTTGTAATGGTCGATGCATGTTTTTGCGAATACACCGATCATGGTCATTGCGGCGTGTTACATGACGGCCCCCACGGCGTCGAGCTCGATAATGATGGCTCGCTCGAAAATTTAGCGCGGACTGTTGTAAGCTATGCCAAAAGTGGCGCTGATGTGGTGGCGCCATCGGGCATGCTCGATGGTTTTGTCGGCGCTTGTCGCGAAAGCCTCGACGAAGATGGCCATGAAGGTGTGGCCATCATGGCGTATTCGGTGAAGTACGCATCGGCGTACTACGGGCCGTTTCGTGAAGCGGTGCAGTCGACGCCGCAAGCGGGCGATCGGCGTGGTTACCAAATGGATCCAGCGAATGCCGCCGAAGCCGTGCGTGAAGCTTCTATGGACGTTGCCGAAGGCGCGGACATCATCATGGTCAAACCGGCCCTGGCGTATCTCGATATTGTGCGTGCGGTTTCCGACGAAGTGAATATGCCAATCGCTGCATATGCGGTGAGCGGTGAGTACGCGATGATTGAAGCGGCGGCGGCCAATGGCTGGATCGACAAGCAACGGGTGGTGATGGAAACCTTGCTCGGGATGCGCCGCGCCGGGGCGGATATGATTATCAGTTATCATGCGCCTTACGCTGCGGAGATCTTGAACAAGCGCTAAGCAACGATGTCGCTAACTTATAAATTCGTTGAACTTTCGATTGTTTCCGACGACATGATCGAAAAATGTGTCAATCAGTGGGTCCACCAGGGATGGACGTTTGATGACATACGTTTTGTCTCCACTAACGCGTCGCGGCGACCAGTCATGGCGTTTGTGTCGTTTGTGCGCGACGAGCTCGCGAGTCCTGCCGACGAGCCGGCAATGGCCACAGAGGGCTCACGGCCTGATGAGTTGGCTGCGTCATCGCCGGTGTTACGTTCGCGAAACGCACTTGCAGCATTACTTGAACGCGACGACGAATAACACATGAAGTGATAGGTACGGCTGTGAACGCAGCGCTGTTAAGCTGGCTGTCGTAGACGCAATACCAGCCACCCAACGTACGTGTAGTGCGACCGTCGAGCGGCGTATCACGCGACCGACGTATCATGCGACCGCTGCGACCGACGTACGTATCATGCGACCGCCGAGCGGACATTTTGTCCGAATAGCGGACATCGTGTCCGAATGGCGGACAGTTACGGACGATCGGCGCTGGAAAATTAGCAGGTTAACTCTGGCACCGTTGTTGCTGTGGTCCTCCGCACAATGTCTCATCCGTTGCGCCAGCACATGCCAAACGTCGTCTACGAATGCACGACGCGGACGATTCAAGGCCGTTATCTGATGCGCCCTTCGGTGCAGCTGCGACGGCGTATGATTGGCATTTTGTGTGCGGCCCACGAGTTGTATCCGATGGTGCAGTTGTATGCATTCGCCGTACTTTCGAACCACTGGGAATTTTTGGCATCGTGTGAATGTGCCGAAGAATTTTCACTTTACGTCGGCTACGTGAACAGCAATTTCGCGCGTGAATGTGGCCGTGCACACGGCTGGACTGGGCCTTTTTGGAGTCGGCGTGTGCGCATCATTCCCTGCCTCGACGATGCCGCCACGATCGATCGGCTACGGTACTGCATCGCACAGGGTGTTAAGGAAGGGTTGGTCGACTCGCCGTTGGAATGGCCAGGCGCGACTGCCGTGCCTGCGCTCGTCGGGGATATGACGCTCGTCGGCGAGCGCATCGATCGTCATGCCATGCGCCGTGCGCGCGCGGCGGCGCATCGCCGCGGAGCCCACAGGGATGAAGTACATGAAGCGACATATACGTGCGAGACTACGTTGCGGCTCGCTCCGTTGCCTGCATTTCGGCGCTTCGACGCAGCAACCTTGCGCTGCCGCCACGTTG
>JAYWHS010000334.1:0-4641 GCA_043777635.1 Kofleriaceae bacterium
CAGACTTGGGCTTTACACCCAGTGATCCAATTCGGATTGAGCTACTTGGCGCGCCCAGCGATCTTGCACAATTGTCACCACTGAGCGAAGCCGAGATCGAAACCACCGGCACCATCGCGCTGTCCAAGTACAACAAGCTCATGGTGGTATCGCCGCGCGCCACCATGTTTGGCTATCCTTGGATGGACACGCTGGCGCATGAATACACCCACTTGGTTATTTCGCGAATTTCCTTTGACACCGTACCGGTGTGGCTGCAAGAAGGCGTAGCCCGGTTCGAGCAAGTTCGCTGGCGCGCCGCACCGGGCGTCACCATGTCCGTCGCTGAGCAATCGCTGCTCAGCGCTGCGCTGCGCAAAGGCCGACTCATCACCTTTGATGAAATGCATCCGTCGATGGCCAAGCTACCAAGCCAAGAAGCGGCGGCCTTGGCCTACGCCGAGGTCTACGCGCTGGTCGGGTGGATGCATCAAAAAGTTGGCTACACCGGCCTGCAACAAATGCTGATTCGGCAACGCGACGGCGAAACTACCAAACATGCAGTGGCCGAGGTGCTTGGCACAACCTGGGGCCAGGTTGAAATCGCCTGGAAAAACAGTCTGCGCGCGGTTGATGCCACGGTGAAGCCCGGCAAACCCAACCGAAGCCGTGGCATTCGCTTCGGCAAAGGTGGCAAAGACTCCGACAATGTTGGCCTCGATCATCTCAGCAAGACCGCCCAAAAATTTGCTCGCCTTGGCGGCATGTTGCGGGCCAAGGGGCGGCTGGCCGCAGCAGCGATCGAATACGAAAAAGCCCTCGCCGCAGATCCGACGGATAGTTTTATCGCAGGGAAACTGGCCCGCACATTAGTGGAGCAAGGCGACTTCGATCGCGCCGCCGAGGTCGCATCGCCGCTACTGGCCAAGGACCAAGACGATGCGGTGGCTGCGGTGACAGTCGGCGTCGCACGTACGGCGCAAAAAGACTTTGCGGGGGCAGCGGCCGCGTTCGAACTAGCACTGCGTATCTCACCGTTTGACCCCACCACCCGCTGCGGACTCGCCGATGCCTACCAGGCGCTCAACGATCCGCGCGCAAGCCGCGAACGTGCCGCATGCACGGTGGTACGTAATTAACCAATTTGCCTGCGCTCCGCCAAAGACAATGTGGGGCGGCAGTGTAGGGTTAGCTCGAACCCCGAAACTAATATGTCGACTACTCCAACCGTTCCGACCACGGCATTTGATGCCACCATCACTGGCTCGACCAGTGCTTCATTCCAAGCCGCGACTGGCGCGAGCCCTGGTGCATCAACCAGCGGTTCGTTCGCGGCAGTTCAGGGTGCGGCCAACGAGGCCGAAGCCAGTGCCAACGATCTTGCCGCCATCGCCGAATTGTCGACGGCCTACAAACAAGTGTTGGCCGAAATCGACAAGCGCATCATTGGTCAACGCCGCGTTATCGAATATTTGCTCACTGCGTTATTTGCCCGCGGCCATACTTTATTTGTTGGCGTACCAGGCTTGGCCAAAACGCTCCTCATTTCGACCTTGGCCGAAACTCTCAACTTGTCATTTCAACGTATTCAATTTACGCCGGACTTAATGCCGGCTGACATCACCGGCACCGAAATTCTTGAAGAGGATCCGAGCACGGGCCGCCGCACGTTTCGATTTCTGCGCGGCCCGGTATTTGCCAACTTGGTGTTAGCCGACGAGATCAACCGGACTCCGCCCAAGACCCAAGCCGCGTTGCTGCAATCGATGCAAGAATATAAAGTCACCGCAGGCGGAAACACCTACGATTTGCCGTTGCCGTTTTTGGTCTTCGCAACCCAAAATCCGATTGAACAAGAAGGCACCTACCCGCTGCCTGAAGCCCAGCTCGACCGCTTCATGTTTCAAGTCGACGTCGATTATCCGACCGAAGCCGAAGAAGAATTGATCGTTAAACAACAGACCTCCGATTACCGGCCAGCGCTGCAAAAAGTGCTTTCGCCCGAACGGATTTTGCAGTTGCAAGAACTGGTGCGCCGCGTGCCGGTAGCCGATCATGTGGTCAAGTACGCCGTGGCTTTGGTCCGCGCCACGCGACCAACGTCGAGCCAAGCCCCAGCGTTTATTAAAGAGTCGGTATCGTGGGGTGCCGGCCCACGGGCCTCGCAGTTCTTGATTCTGGCTGGTAAAGCCCGCGCCATTCTCGATGGACGCTTTGCCGTTTCCATCGACGACGTGGTGGCACTAGCGCGGCCAACACTGCAGCACCGCATCGTCTTGAACTACAGCGCCGAAGCACAAGGCGTGCGCGCCGGCGAATTGATCGACCGTTTGCTTGGCGTGATCGCTCCGTAAGCTCATGCAAGTTGATGCTGCATCGCTTGCTCGGCTTGGCACCATGGCCGTACGTGCGCGCGTCCTCGTGCAAGGCGCGTTATCAGGCTTGCATCGCGCGTCGCATCGCGGCTCGTCAGTTGAATTTGCCGAACACAAACAGTATTCGCCGGGCGACGAGATTCGCCACATCGATTGGAAATCGTACGCCAAGCTCGGTCGATACTTCGTCAAACAGTTTGATCAAGAATCGCAACTCACCGTGTATCTAGTGCTCGATGCGTCGGGTTCGATGAATTTTGCCGGCGGTGGTGCCAGCAAGCTTGAATACGCGGCCACCGTGCTTGCTTCGCTTGCGTATCTGGTGGGCCAGCAACAAGATCGTATCGGGTTAGTGATCTTCGGCGGCACCAGCACGGTGATTCCGGCAACCAGCCGAGTCAAGTTGCGTGACATTATGGATGCGCTGGACGCCGCCAACACTAAAGGCGGCAGCGGCAATCACAGCGTAAGCGACGCCTTGCAACGCATCGCCGAACTCAATCGGCGACGGCGCGCCCTGGTGGTGCTCGGCACAGATCTTTTTGATGCTAGTGGCGCAGCAATTCCGGCACTCAAAAATCTGCGTGCGGCTGGCCACGATGTTTCGGTGCTGCAAACCATGGCCCCCGACGAGCTCACCTTTCCGTACGATGGCATGACACTGTTTGAATCGCTTGAGTCCGACCACAAATTGTTAGCCAACCCAGCGGCGATTCGCAGCGAATACTTGGCCAAAATGCAGACCTTTCTCGACGACACCAAACAGCAATTGCAGCACGCGGGCCTCGACTATCATCTGGTCGCCACCAACACGCCGGTTGAAACCACGCTGCGCGATTTGCTGATCGCCCGCAACGCCCTGATGCGAGGTCGCGCGTAATGGCGTTTATTGCACCGCTGTTGTTGCTAGGTGGGCTCGCGGTCGCAGTGCCGATTGCCATCCACCTATTTGGCCGACGCCGCGCCAAGGTTGTGCCCTTTGCAGCGCTCGATTTTCTATTTCAAAGCAATCGAAAAACCGCTCGCAGCATGCAAGTCAAAGAAAAGGCGCTGCTGTTTGTGCGTGCCGCCGTGTGCCTGGCCATCCCGCTGGCCTTGGCTAAACCTTTTACGTCCTGTGCGCGCTCGGGGCCACGAGTGGCGCGCGGCGCCCAAGCTGCGGTGTTCGTCATCGATGATTCATTTGCAGCGGGCATGATTACCGACGGTAAAACCTGGATGGCGCGGGCCTCGGCGCAAGCGCGCGCAATTTTAACCCAGTTGGGTCCCGAGGCCGAAGTAGCGATTGTTCGCGCCTCGCAAAACTCGGATTCGCCGAGTGAACTAACCCGCGATCATCTGCGATTAGGTGACCAACTCGTCGCCATGGAACCCAGCGCGCGCCCGGCCGATACTCGGCGTGCGCTCGAAGCTGCAGGCGCGTTGCTGGCGGCTTCTGGTCACAGCCACAAAACAGTATTTCTTTTTTCGTTGATGGCCAAGTCCGGCTTCCCAGCCGGGCCCGCAGCCTGGGGCCCAACCGGACCGGTGCTCACCGTCGTCGATATTGCGCAGGTCACGCGCAGCAATTTGGCGATCACCAAACTAACCGTGGAACCTGACCCAGCGTCGGGCGCACGGGGTATCGCCATCACCGCTGAAGTGCTTAATGCCGGTGCCACGCCGGTGCGCGATCTGGAACTTGCCTTGCGGCTTGGCAGCGACGTGGTGGCCCGTGGTCGCCTGGACGTCGGCGCATTCGATCGCAAAGTCAAACGATTTTTAGCAGTCTTGCCTAAAGGCCTGCACGGTGCCGATATTCAAGTCGCCCTGCCCGGTGATGCCCTGCCGATCGACGACGTCCGTAGCGCTCGCGCGGTATTACGCGACGACGTGCGCGTGTTGATCGTTAATGGTGATCCACGCACCACGCGGCGCGACGATGAAATTTTCTATCTCGAAACCGCGTTGCGTCCAGGCGACCGAGTCGATAGCGGTACGACCCTACGCGCCATCACACCAGATGAAGTATCGGCCGAAGCCTTGGGCGAAGCCGACGTCGTTGTGCTCGCCAATGTGCCAGCGTTACCACCGGCGCGGGCCAACGCATTGATCGCCTGGGTCAAAGCCGGTGGTGGCTTATTTGTGACGCTCGGGGCCCACACCGAAGCCGCCGCCTACAACCGCACCATGCGCGAGCTGTTGCCGCAAAGCTTGGGCGAAATCGTCGATACCATGTGGGGCACAAGCCCTGACGAACGGGCGGCGCGCGCGCTGCACTTAGAAAAATTTACCGTTGATCATCCGG
>JAYWHS010000335.1:0-4630 GCA_043777635.1 Kofleriaceae bacterium
ACTTTTGCGGCAAGGCAAATGCCGATTGTTTAAGTAAATGATAGGAAAAATAGCTGGCCCACGCCGTCGGCGTGAAGGTTTTACGCAAGCCGTCAAGCGCAGCGAAAAACCCTGGTGAGGTAAGGACTGCATTGCCGCTAGGATTGACACCGAGCGCTTTGAAATAGGCTTTCCAATCGACGCTGGCGATGGTTTTGGCCAACGCTTTGCGATCGAAAGGATTGTACATGGCTGGCACATCGCGGCGTTCGACGCCGGTTTTGGTAACCTTGGCCAATGCGGTTTCAATCGCGACCACATCGCGCGCGCCGGTTTGGGCTTGCTCGGCAGTTACGCCCGTCAGCGCCAACATGCGTTGCACATGCTCGCGGTAACTTTCAACTTTAGTTTTGAAATTGTCGTCGAAATAGTAGTCGCGGTCAGGCAGCCCAAGCCCGGCCGAATCGAGATACATGACATTTTTGGTTGAGGCTTTAAGGTCGGCATCGACCGCGGCTGACCACACCACCCAGATGCCGGCTTTGTGCAATTCCGTGAGGGCGGCGAACCAGGTTTTAGCATTTTTGACTGCGGCGGTTTTGGCCAGCAAAGGCTTCAAGCTGGTCATGCTGGTTTTTTCGATCACCGCTTGGTTCATGCACGAACCAAAATAGTTGCCGATGGCTTGGTCGGTCGCCGAGATTTTTGCCTTTGTTGTTCCAGCCGGCGCACGGGCCTGCGCGTTGCTCACAGCTTGTTCAAACATGCTGCGCAACGCATTTTCGTTGCGTTGATCCACTTCGCTAAATCGGCCCCAGCTAGATTTATCAGCGGGGATTGGATTGTTGGCGATCCAGCCACCACAAGCGAACTCAAAAAAATCGACGCATGGATCGACGCTGCGATCGAGCGAGGCGGCTTCGAGGCCGACATCGGCCAGCGTGGTAGTGCGAGTGGTTGAATTGGCGGCGCCAAAGCCTGACGAAGCTGGTGCTGGTGGCGTCGCGTCAATCGGTACATCGATCAGCGGTGGTTGCTTGGACTGGCCCGTACCGACATTACCGGCGGACGGGGCGGTGGCGGCGGTTGGCGTCAACGCGGGCGGGGTCGGGGTCGCGGGCATGGTTTTACCCGAGCCGCAGGCAAACAACAGTAGTGCAACAGACACAGCACCCAGGCTGGGCACAGAACGAGCGATGGTCATGGAACTCCTTTACGGTGGATGCACCCTACCGCATGTTGACCGGGACCGGGGTATAGTCGTGCCATGGCTCGCCTCGGCAAAATCGCACGCGTCGCAGGCGTCGGCCTCGTGCTCTGGTTCGCTGTGTTGTTTGTCGCTGGCTTCGCCGCGCGCGGTTGTGTGCGGCAAGCGGTGCGTGAGCGCTTGGCCACGACACTGCGAGGCAACGCCGAGGTTGGCTCGATTTCACTTTCGCTGATCCGTGGTCAGGCCGAGCTGCGCGATGTAACGGTGGTGCGCGATACCGGTGGTGATTTGCGGCTGCACGTAGCGCAAGCTAACTTCGAAATAGCCCCGCTGGGGTTTGGTTTATTTACTCGGCACGTGCGGCGTATTTTGATTCGCGGTGTCACCCTTGAAATGAGCGGGCGGGCCGCGCTCAAGGTGCACCCTCGGCCGATTGCAACCGATGAGTTCGAACTATTCGATGCCAAGATGACAGTGTCGGCGTTAGCCTTGATGCCTGGCCTCGGCACGGTTGACGTGACTGTGCGTCACGCTAAGGCTGGCCCAGTTACCCTGGCCACATCGCTGTCGTGGTTATTCAAGTTGCATGAGTTTGACGCTACGATTGAAGTTGCCAGCGTGGCGGTAACGCTACGCCTACGCGATGGCAAATTGTATGCGGCCGGAAGCGTGTTTGGCAGCACACCGGTGGAGTTGCCGTTTGGGCTTAACGCTGCGACCGCCGCCGATGAAGTTGCCGCAGTGATGGAGTTCGCCAAAAAGCTTGGCAAAGAAGTGCTGTTGCGCAAAGCCAAGGATTTATTCAAGTCACCGTTCACGGTGCCGAGTCCGGCAGCTGCGCCGATACCATCACCTGCTGCGCCGTAGCGACCCTACGCCTCTCAGCCTCGGTACGAGTCGTCTTGCTCGATCTTCGACAGCACCCAATCAAAATCACCCGACGCCAGCGCACTGCCACAGTACTCACATGCGCCCGCGGCATTGATTTTGAGTTCAGCACCACAATGGCCGCAGGTAGCGTCAGCTTTGGCCGGGCCTTTGGCATCGTGGGAACGAATCAATGTCCAATATTCGCTATAGGCGCGATCTTTGTTTTTGCTACCAGTAACCACCCGGCTCGAACTGCGATTGATGACAAAATCTTTGCCGGTGGCCCAAATCCGAATGGTCAGCGCGTCAAAATAGCGATCGCGCACTAATTTACAGGGCTCAATGTTGGTGATGTGCATATCGAGCAACTGATTGCGCAAGTCTTGTTTGGCATATGCGTCTAACCAATATTGCAGGGCATCATACTGACTTAGCGACAACAAGCCGCGCACCGGTGCCAAGTCACCGGCCGACCAGGCTTTGTTCAGCCGGTCATAGATCATCGCCAGGCGCGCTTGAATTTCGCTGATATTGACAGTTGGATCGTCTTGGGTTAATTGCCGTAGCACCGTCAGAAATTCAGGTTGTCGATAAGTTAGCAGGTCGGTCCCGCGTTCTTGCACATTGGCCGTGAGCGTTGGCGGCCGGGCTTGCACCGAGTTAACGAAGATCGTTTCGACCACCCAATCGAAGCGGCCGTTGTCGACAACTTCTCCGCAGGCCGCACAGGTTTGGCCACCGGTGGCGGTAGCGGCCCAGGGTGCACCACAATTCGGGCATGGCCATACTTCGGTTTGCCGACCAAGTTTGGGCGGTTTGGACCGGGCATTCGCAGCGCGGGCAAACTGCCAGGTCTCAACGGAAAAATAGGTTTGCATGGAGCCGGCGATGCCAGCGGTAACATTGGCTTCGAACTCCAGCGTGGTGCGGGTAGCTGGGTTGCCACCGGCGGTTGCGGCACCGGCGGTTGGCTCAGGCAAGCTGATGCCGACCACCCGCATGGCACCGACCACCACACTTTGTACTGGGCCGTTTTCAAGTTCGCTGAGTTGCTGGCGCGCGGCCAGGCTCACATACGGCGCGAGGGTGGCGCGTTGTGCAGCGCTCGTGCGATTGCGGTGAGCGGTAGCAAACAAGCGGAAAGCAAAATCTTCGAATCCGACCTGCGAAAAATCTGGGTCAATTTTGCGCAATGCGTTGAGATCAATCGCGCGATGCAGCTCGGTCGGGGGCCCGCTGTTCCAATCTTTGTTTTTATTGGTTTGGTACGCCGACCAAACAAAGTAGCCCACCACCAACGCCACGATTGGCAACATCAGTTTGGGGTAGTAAAAAACCAAGCGCAGCAGTTCAATAAATAACCGCGCTGCGATTTCTGCGCCGGCACTATCGCCGCCACCACTGCTACTACTGTGGCCGCCACCGCCGGAATAACTTTGGCCACCGCCGGGGCGGGCCCACGCTGGATCGCTTTCGATCAGCAAGCCGATGAGCACCACGGTGACGCCACAACCTGCGAGCCCTGCCCCGCGCTGTTGCCAGGTTTGTTTCATAAGGCACCGTTGCGGCTGAGGCTACGGGGGCGACGATGTAGATGGGTATCGAGCGCGTCGGATATTTCGTTGACGTCGCTAAACGATCGAGGCATGACTGCGAGTTCAGGCGCCAACGCAGCGATACATTCTGCGACTGCAACTCCACCGCGTGGCATAGTCTTGCATAAGCTCACGGCGATGCTCGCGATGCGTACTGAGCCAAGCGCAGTTTGCACGGCTGCGTCGGGAATGACCGCCACCAGTTGTTCTTGCCATGAGATGTAAAACAAAATGCCGGTGCGGCCGGTGGTATTGCCGACGCCACGCTCATAAAAAGTTGCGCGCGCGGCTCGCTCAACGGCGCGCTGCCGCATCGGGCGTGGTGTCAATACACGCTTCACCGCCGGCAGCCACTCGACAGCGAGCGCGGCGATGAGGCCAACGGCAAACGGCTCAAGTAGAATCGTTAGCGTCGAGAATCGGGCTTCTGCGTAAAGTGCGAATGCCAGCGCTGCAAAAACTGTGAGCGCGCCGACCAATGCGTGGACATGCGCATACGTCGATGACTGGCGGCGAATCGCGACTACAGCTTCGCATGCCGACTGTTGTTCGATGGTGCGGATCGCTGTGGTAAACGCAGTGCGTGCAGCTGGGTTGGCAAATTGCACGGGCACAACGCAATTCTAGCAAGTTGCGCTTGGCTTGACAGGTTCGGCTACCAAAGATTGCAGTCACGCGCGAGTGCTGCCGGGGCAAGGCGCCAGCTACGTCGTCGGAAGTTTAGTACTCGATCGGCAGGCCAGGCAGCACGGTCGCTGCGGCGCGATGGACCTTGCCGGTAGCGGTGCGTGGCAGTGCGGTCACAATAGCTAACGTCCGCGGCCGTTGAAACGGTGCTAGTTCAGTGCGCCAGCGTGGGTAGGCGTGGGCAGCGTCAAAATTTGCATCAACGACCAGCGCTGCGCCAATACAACGGCCCCATCGCGGATCGTCGACGCCGAACACCACCGCTTCGACCACGCCCGGGGTAGCGAGC
>JAYWHS010000336.1:0-4622 GCA_043777635.1 Kofleriaceae bacterium
TGCGCAGCGCGCAATCTTGCCAATCGTCGAAGGTGAACACCTGCCGGTGTTTGCGTATGCCGGTGCACCATATGTTGCGTTCACGGACATGATCACCCGGTTTTCAAATACGCCGTATGCATTTCTTGCGTATCACTGGATGGGTGGAGTTTCGCCATTTCCCGACGACGCGCAACACCATATTCAACCCCTTGATAGCGTCACCGACGAAACAAAGTTGCACTATTGCGCCCTCACGATGCGCGCGCAGGGTCCACTGATGAGCGCGTTTTCAAGCGAAGATATCGACAAGATCTTCCCGCCGTTTGATGGTCAAGCCTGGCTCGATTCGCAACCGACCCAAGGCGAGTCGTATTTGCGCGGCACCGTGCATCTCGCTGCCGACGATTTGCGCGCTGGCAAAACCATGGATCACGACATGGGTGGCAAAACTGGTGGCGACAAGGACAAGTTTCGATTGTTCCAACGCATCATAACCAACACTGCATTGAAAAATGGCAAAGGCACCGTCGAACTCACCAAGGTCGAAAAGCTGCAACGCAGCTACGATTGCAAAAATATTGCAAAGCTTACCCCTGGCCAAGACGGCTCCGCCACCATCGAACATTTGCAAGTTTGCAAATTTGACGACACGCTCCTAACCAACAAACTTACGCTCGCAGTCGACACCCTGCCCGCTGGATTTTCACTCAACACCGGCGACGAAATTATCTTTTTCGCCAAGCGTACGGCCAGCGATGAAAATCGTGGGTCCAAGCCAAGTGCCAGAGGCATGACTTCGTTTCGCACGATCACGCAGCAGGCTGACCTATTATTTGTTGCGCAAATACGCCGAGGTGCCAAGGTAGTTTATCCGGCGGCGTTGTGACCGCTTTAGCGCCAACGCAGGGTTATGCATCGAGCTGAGTTACTCGATCAAATAATCCGACGACGGCAACTCGTCGGTTGGCTGCTTCGCTAACCATGCGGCGAGTGCGGGCATCGTGACATCAAGTTGCGCGGTGCGATCGCGCTGCCGAGCTTCGTGCAGCAAGAAAATAACTTGCTCGCGGTCGCCGAGAATATCAAAGGCCCAGGCACACAACACCAACAAGTCGCCGCCGGAATTCATCGCGAGGCCTTTGTGCGCTCGATCTGAAAGTTCGGCGCTGTCGATGTCGTGAGTGCCCGCCGCGCAACAGGTGTGCAACTCAGCGAGCCAATAGGTGACACGCAACACTTCACCTTCGGGCACTTTGCCGCGCCCCACCAGCACTGCGCGAGCATCTTTGATGCGACCCATCGCAGCGAGCAAATTGACTTCAAAGTAGTACGAGATCTGATACTGAATCGATTTCGTTGGTAGCGCCGCGCGGGCGTTGCGGACGAGGCCGAGCGCGACTTCGCTGTTGCCGGTCATCGCTTCGGCAGCGGCCAAGCGCATTTGGGCCAACGCACGCAACCGCTTGGGCAAATACCACGCGTTGCTAATCGGGGCAGCCAGGGTTTTAGCGGCTTTGGCATCGCCAAGCGACAACGCGACCGAGGCATCATTGAGCCGATGCACCGCAGTTACCGACGAGAAAAAGCGGCCGCCTAACAATAGATAGATCGGAATGGCAATGGGCACGGTGGCCCAAGCAAAGCCAACGCCGGCCGCAGTAATGCCGCCACACAGCGCGTAAATGCCCCAATTGCGGGCTCGTAACGAACCGGGCGATCGCACTTCACCGGTGCTGTCGACGTACACCAGCTGGCCACGACGCGCGCGATCAAGGCTCGTCGCAATCGGCGGCAAGCTACGCAACGCAGGAAGATTCGAAGTTTGATCGGCCACTACCTGCCTAGGGTAGCGCGAAAGCGCAGCGGCGGCACCTGCGTAATTGCCAAAGCGTTAGCGAGCTCGGACAGGCCGCGGTATTGTACGCCATGGCTTCGACCCCGCTGACCAAACGCGTGTTTGGCAAAGTTGACGAATACGGTGGCGAACTTGCAGCGTCGACGTTTGTGCACCTGTTCCGCTTGCCACTGATTCCAACCGCTTCGGTGTGGTTGACTTCTGATGAACAAGGTTTTCGGGCCCAGCCGATCAAATTGCATCTGCGCAGCGTGGTCGCGGCATACCTACGCACATGGGTACCGTTGTTGTGGTGGTTTGCGTTCTCGGTAGATTCAACGCTTGGCTATGGCGTGGCGGCGGCCGCATTGGCCGCATGCTGCTGGACGTGGACCTGGCGCATGTCCCACCGTTTGAACGTCCAGCGCCAAAACGATTTCGATTTGGTGGCGTTAGGCACGCAATGCCCGCCGCAACGCATGCGGGCAAACGATCTGCAACAACTACTCACGCAGCAAAAAGCCAAGTTTGCTCGCGTCACTACGGATCGCAATCCTGACGACATCGCACGGTTTGGCAGCAGCAACGCCGATGAATTGATCGCCGCATATGGCTTGTTGCGGTTGCACGGCACGCTCACCCCGATGACGGCGCCCGGCGCACGGTTTGCGGCGATGGGCATTCGCAATGGCCGCCACCAACCGGCGAGCAGTGAGCACGGCGTGTTCCGATCTACGATCGACAGCCAGGTCGGGGAAATATTTGGCCCTAATCAACTCGCGGTTATCATTGCAGCACAAGCCAACCAACTGCGGGCCGCTACCGTGTTGCGGGCCGAGCATGCGCCTAAAACGTTTGTGCAAAAAGTGATGTGGGGTGGTGCCCACCAAGTGGTTGGCTACGCAGCGTTGGCACTAGGGTTATTTGTCGGAACCCTCGGTATGATTGATGTTCGCGACCCTGACACCTACGATTTTGTTAGCGAACGTACGCTGCGCAATACCATCGGTGATGGCAAAACTCGGTATCGCATCGTATGTGACGAATGGCGTGAATTTGCCAAGGCCAGCGATATCGACGACGGCGTCGGCGATGTGCGGTTATGCCGAGTCGGCAAAAAACTGTTGCCGGTATTAAGCAAAAACGGTGAAGGTATCCATGGCACTACCGTTCGTGGTCGGCTGCAGCCACGCCATGTGACGCGGGTAAGCGCTGCATGGGAACAGCAGTTGGTGGCCGACGGCCGCCTCGATGCCAAAACCTTTCAAGTGTACATGGTGACCGATGTGCTGTCGCACGTTGGCCAAATCGTGCTGGCAGGTACCTGCATGCTTGGCTCGCTCGGCTTGTGCGTGATGTGGATCCGGGTCCGCCGGCAGCGCCGCAAGCTGCTGGCTGATGCCCTGGCTGCATGAACTGCCGAATCTATCGCTCGACTCCGGCATCACGGTCGCGCACACTTGCCGCGAAAAAGGAGTCACCTATGAAGAAAATTGCATTCACGTTAGTCGCACTCGTGTCGCTTACCTCGTTGGCCGCCGCTGGCAGCATCCGCGTATACAACAGCGATTCCAAATCGCACAAAATCGAACTCAAGTGCAGTGGGTCGAGCAAAACCGTCGAAATCGACGCATCGAAGACCACCACCTACACGTTTCATTCGACCAGCAAAGAATGCGACATCGTCGGTGGCACCATCAAATTTCCAACTACCAAACTAGTGGATGGTGGCAGCTGGAAGATCAAAGACGGCAACGCAACCAAGGAATGAGCGCGAGTCCAGTGCCCGGTTCCTGTGTCCGGAACACGGACAAGTTCGGGCTACCAAATCGTTTGCACAAACGGCAGCCCGCGAATCAAACCGTCTTTGGTAACCAGCGGAACGTTGTGTTGCGCAGCACTTGCCACGATAAACCGGTCGGCAGGATCCGCGTGCATCTCGAATTGGTCCGCTGCAACGGCAAGCTCGGCGCTGAGCGCGATGCTGCGAACGCGCGGAATCGCGAACACCTGCGCCATCCATTCGGCCACCGGCTGATGTAAAGCGATCTTGCGTTTGCGCACCAGCATCGAAATTTCCCAAAACGAAATTGCAGCAATGCCAAGCAGTGGCGCATCGTCAATCGCTTCGACGGCCCGCGCACTCAACAACGCTGGCGTAGAAGTCCACCACAACAAAACGTGAGTATCGAGCACAATCATCCGACGTCACCCCAGTCATCCGTCGTGGGCGCAAGCAACGAAGGTTCGTCAACCAACACGGTACATCCTCCGCGCAGGCCAGCCAAAATCGCGGTTTCACGCGCTTGGTCGGTCAGAATTGGAACCAATTTCGCGACCGGCCGCCCACGCTTGGTGATGACCACTTCTACGTGCGTCGCTTCGACTTCATCGAGAATTGCCAAACAGCCCTGCTTGAATTGTCCGGCTGGGATCTCTTTTGATTTGCCTGAAGCGTCCATAGACATAGCCTATGGACATATCGTTTTTCTGACAAGAGTCAAAAATACAAGCAATTGAGATCATTCTACTTTCTTCTGCTCGGGCATCGGGTCTCGACTCTCCATACTTCGCAAAGCGCTCTCGGCCGTCGCGCTGCGCGAGCGCAGTGGTCCGAGCGCGGAGGTCGGTGTCCGAGTGGGCGCTATGGCGTAAGTAGAAATTCTCAATACGTCGAACTCATGCGGATGAGTGACCAGCCTTGAGCGAAACTTGCGCGCGAATTTCAGCGCTGGCGCAAGCTGGCAAACGGATTGCTGCGGACGATGGCGCTGGTGCCAAAGGTTGGATAATCGGTGCGCGCGAT
>JAYWHS010000337.1:0-4608 GCA_043777635.1 Kofleriaceae bacterium
ATCGAGGCTGGCAATCGCGTGCATCGGTCTTTGCCCAAACCGCAACAACGATTGTTCAACTTGATATTGTTCTTCGGCGAGATGGATGTGCCAAGGCACGCCAGCGTCTCGCGCACAACCGGCACCAGCCTCGATCATCGCTGGTGTTGCACCATGTTGGCTGTGTGGGGCAGGTTGAATGGTCACCATCTGGCGGCTTTGATCGTCGCTGCGTGGGTAGCTGCGGGTCAGCGCTTCAAAGTTGCTAACCGCTTCGGAGATGGTTTCGCGATACGCCACTGGCGCACCATCCCAGTCGTAAAAACACCGGGCCATTACCATGCGCATGCCGAGCCGCTGGGCCGCGTCGATCACCGCATGTGCACAGTCGTTGCCAGCGTGGTTAATGTAGAAAAAATCACAGACCGTGGTGACCCCATGCAACAGCATTTCACCGAAGGCGAGCAGGGCGCCCGTGGCAATATCGTCGACCGTCAGTAGCGGTGAATATTTGTACAGCGCGCGATCGCGCCATTGCAGAAATGGCAAATCGTCGCCGAGGCCACGCAGCAATGATTGAAAGCTGTGGTTGTGCGAGTTGACGGTGCCCGGCACCATTGCGCGGTCAGTCCAACGCACTGTGGTCGCACCCGCCGCACGGGGATCCACTGCGATCACGGCAGGGCTATCGACGGCGATGATCATGCCAGCTTGTGCCAATACCGCCGTTGCGCCGCGTTGCACGCCATCAATCACGGCGCGGTCGGCGATATACAGCACGTTGTCGGTGGCCATCAGTTGATATCAGCGCAGCCTTCGCCTGGTGGCAAGGTGCTGGCGAGGTTTTGATCCGTCACCGCTACGACAGCTGACCATTCGCAGGTACTATCTTCGGCGTGGAAGAACTGCTAGCTCAAATCGCGACTGGCAAATTCGCACCGGTTTATGTGTTGTCATCGGACCATCCCATTTTGGTCGATCGCATCGTGGCGGCCTTGCGCGATGCCGTGGTTGCTCCGGCTTTGCGCGCGTTTAACTATGATGTCGTCGAAGGCAAACTAACAGCCAGCCGCATCGTCAACATGGCCCAAACGTTGCCCATGATGTCACCCAAGCGCATGGTTTATGTAAGGGACTTGGCGGGTTTGCCCACCGACGAAACCGACGCGATGTTGGAATATTTCGCGTCGCCCAATCCGTCGACGGTGTTGCTCGCAGTCACCAGCAAGCTCGACAAACGGTTGAAACTGTATTCGACCCTGAGTAAAAAAGGTTGGCTGCACGTGCTCACGGCGCCGCGCCAGTTAGCACCGTGGATCCGCGCTGAAGCTGCGGCTCGCAATGTCCGTATCGATGGCACTGCGATCACCCGGATGCTCGATGCGATCGGTGGCGACTTGTCGCGCATCGCGGTTACCCTCGATCAACTCGCGTTGTTCGCAGGTGATCGGCCAGTCACCGCTGACGATGTTGATGAACTGGTCGCCGATACCCGCGAGCGTTCGGTGTTCGAATTAACCGACGCCCTGGGCACCGGATCTCTACCCGGGGCACTGCTGGCGGTGCATTCGTTGTGCGAACAACGCGAAAGCGCAGTTGGCGTTGTCGCAATGCTGGCGCGTTTTGTCCGACAAATGGCAGGCGTGCATCAAGCCCGGGCGCAAGGCGCGTCAAAGGCCGAGCTGCCAACTCGGCTGGGCGTGCCGCCATTCGTCGTCGATAAAGTCATTGCGCAAGCGCGGCTGTACAGTCCTGCCGCACTAGCCCACTCAACACGGGCCTTGGCTTTGGCTGATCGCGCACTCAAAGGCGACCCAACCCTCGACCCCGCCGACCCAGGTGCCGGTGGCAGTGGCCCGGCCTGGACCGGTGCAATCGTGAAAGTGTTAGGTCGCGAGCTAGCCGAACGCGCCATGTTAGAAGCGCTGGTTACGGACGTAGTCGGCCGCGCGGTTCGCTAACGATTCAATCGTCGACGATAGGTTGTTGCAAACGTCGGATCTCAAAAGAACGAATAGATCAGCGATGCTTTGAGAATGGAATCCATTTGTGCTGATTCCGGGGTGAACCCAGCGGCAAACGTCACGCCTGGCAATGCGAGTGGTGCTGGCCGGTTGGCATACTTGAGATCCAACGACGTGTTGACCGACAAGCTCTTGGTCAATTTCGACGTGATGCCTACGTGAAAGTTAACCCGGGTAGCTTCGCCGATTTTTACATCGCCGGTTGGCATCGTAAACGCGTTGAGGTTGGGCAACGCTTCGATGCTGGTATCGAGGTTGGTTGCCGTGTTCATCTTGCCTTTGAATGCAGCAAAGATCCGTGCCGAATGCACGTTGGTGCTCTTGGCGTCTGCCGCGTCAAAACGTGTGAACGTGTAGTCGTAACCAATTTCCGATACGGCTTCGTATTTTTCAGACTTGTACAAGCTGCGGCTGTAACCGGCCTGAGCCGAACCTCCGACTTTGATGCCGGCTGGCACGTCGGTGCGGGCAATCAGGCCCAAAAACAGCGAGTTGAATTCGGTCAAGAACCGATCGTAACGCACGCGTCCCGTGAGGTTCTTGGCACTCACGGTATCGACGGTTTCGATATCAGCTGCCGACGCAACCGTAGTTACACCAGCTCTGGCGCGGCGGATGCCGGATTGTGCGTAGGTGCCATCGACGCCCATCGCCAATTTGTTTTTGCCGGTTTTGCGTGACGCTTTGGCGCCACCGGTCATTGTTGTCACTTCCGAGTTGCCAGTGGTCAGGACCAAGCCGAATTCGGCTGATGCATCCCATTCGACCGCTTTCACAGCCTTAACTTCTTCGACTTTCCCGAATTCGAATTTAGGGTCGTCGGCGAACGCTGGGTTGGCCATCAGTGACATCCCAACCAAGGTAAGTGCGAGTGTACGAAATTTGCTGATCTTCATTGCTTGCTCCTAAAATCTACGCGGCTCGTTGGCCAATCTTCCGGTGTGAGTTACGCCTGTTCGACGGTTGATGCGAGAACTCAGTACGCTTTCTTCGGATACTCCCGGGGTACTCACAGTGATCGATTCGTTTGAGCTAAACCGGGCACGTTTCTGGGCGGACCGAGGACGCCGGGCCAGGTCCACACCACGCGCATGTGCCACGGCACACTTCTGCCAGCGCCGTCGCACGACATTGCCTAGGTACGACAGCTTACGAAGGGCAGGTTGAGGGCGACCCAGATGTGCGAGATGCCCGATGATGTTGAGTACGCACCGGGCTTGCCGACCAACTTGATCTGGCGGCAAGCCTACCCGACATCACACGTCAAGCTTATCGAGTTTTGCGCTTGGTAGGGCCTGCCACAACATGGCGGGCCTCAACTGTGGCGGCGACTTCTTCAAGCAAGCCGCGCAATGCTTTGACTTTGCCCCGGCCCAACGTGGCCTCGAGTTGGGCTTCTGCGGCATCGGCAACTTTGCGGACTTCACTCGCCCACACTTTGCCTTTGGCTCCGAGCCGCACGCGCTTGATCACGCCGTGCTCTGGGTCCGCATAGCGTTCCACCATTTTTAGTGATTCCAGATCGTCGATGACATCGCCGACGGTTTGTTTAGCGAGGCCAGAGGCCGCCACTAAATCCGCCAAGCGGACGCCGCCGGGTTCGATCAGGGTTAGAAGTTGCGACTGAGCAGGGCGCAGTTGCGGGAATCCTCGCTTAGTTAGCCGACTCGTTACCTGTTGTTGCAGGTCGAGGAGCGGAACTGAAAGCAAGGAGCGGAGGTCGCGTCGTTTATTCGTGGCCATAGCTTGTACTGCTGCAGAGAGGGATCGCGTCATATCAAAGTGCAGCCCGCTAACGGAAGGGCACATGGTCACCTAGAATCATTTTTTTTCATGGTCCGCAATCCGGACACTATTTGGCGGATAGTGCTTGCGTTCGCTTTCGCATGAGGATTTGCAATCACAAGTTCCAGCGAGCCAGGCGTCAGGTCTGCCACGGTGCGTGAAAGCCATGGGCCTATCGCGATAGAGGCATTGCGCCGACACGTCGCCGGCATTCAACCCACTACGCGTTACGCGCGCGGATCGGTGCAGCGGAAGAAACGGACGTGCCCAATGCCGCTCACATAAGGAGTCTTGGTGAACTCATCGGTGATTGCAGGATCTTACGCGGCCTCGGCCAACGGACCTCGGACGACGGCAACGGAGCCTTACCGACGACGCACCAAGGCAGTAGTCATCGCAGCAACGCGAACTGCCAAGACCCGTGCCGCGCGATCCTCAAGACCATCGAAGCCGCAACATTGTGCGATGTCGAGTACTGCTTCAACTTCGAAAGCGGAGGCGTGTGCGATGTCGAAGCAGCGACGACGTGACGGTGACCGACCTCGCTCACAGCGTGCGCTGGTTCGCGCCATGATGGGCAAGGTACGCCAAGCCTTGGCGCACGTTCGTGGTCGGAGTCCGAGTGCGCTCTAGCCGACAGTGAAAAGCGTAAACGATTCGATCGCTTGCGCTTACGTGATCGGCATTGGGCACGTCCCTTTCTAATGCAGCGCTGCGCTGCGCTCAAGTTCGGCGAGGTGGGCTTCGTCGTTGATCGACGACTCGCCGCGGTCGGCAGGGTCTTTGCCGGTGATGCGCTTGAGCGTGTTACGCACCCGTA
>JAYWHS010000338.1:0-4601 GCA_043777635.1 Kofleriaceae bacterium
TGACGCTGCCTGAGTCGAAATCCGACGAACCGTTACCCGCTGACGCTTCGACGTTGATTATCACCAAACGCAGCATCGTGGTTTCGGTGAACGGCAAAGCCAAGTCGATCGTATCGGTGTCCAACGGTGACGTCAGTGCCTCCGATAAAGAAGGCGGCGCTCAAGGGATTAAGATTCCCAAGCTCACCAGCTTTTTGGCCAATCTGCGCAGCCAAGAGGATGCATTGCGCAAAGCTTCTGGGCGTCCTGAAACTGTGCCGGAGTTGCTAGTACTTGCCGACCGCACTACGCCCTACAAGTTGTTGGTTGAAGTGATGTTCTCAGCCAAACAAAAAGAAGCTGGCTACAAGCGTTTCCGCCTCATTGTGCAAAAACAATTCGCAGCTGAAAAGTCGAAATAATTATTCGGGGCGCGGTGGTGCCTCGCAGCGCTGATTGAACAACGTGCCATGTGGCGGCCGTTACCACCGGTGACAATGTAGGTACGACGAGATCAAGAACTCGCGACTCCCCTCTCGTGATTTGTGCGCTACACTGACGTCATGAAGCTAATTGGCGAACGTCGTGCAATTGCGGCAGCGGTATTTGCGCTTTACGCATTTTTCTATTTGGTGCTGGGCTTCGCTGATTTGCAGCCCGGTTTTGGCAAGGCCTACTACGCCATGGGCGGAGTATACGGCGCGGCATTTTTTGCATTGGTCGCCGGCTACTTTTGGGCTCGTTGGTTCGCGATGGGCGTAGCGTTGTCGGGTGTGATTTCTGGCGGCGTCGCGCTGTGGCAGCTCGGCGCTGAACCCATCGTGGTATTCATTGCGGGGACCCATCTCGCTGCGACGTTGATGCTGTCGGGCTCGGCGATGCGCGAGCCATTCGAAGGCCAAGAAACCTGGCGCAAACGCCTGCACATGGATGACAATGCCGTGATTCGATTGGGCCGTTCAGTCACCCGAGCTTCAATCAGCCTGCCGTTTATTTTGCTTTACGCATTGGCGCCAAAACCCGAGGACAGTTCAGTTTCAGTTTGGCTTGCCGTCGCAGCAAGCGCTCTTGGCTTGTACGGTTTGATGCGGATGCGGAGTTGGAGCTTGTTGGCGCTGATGGGCGCCACCGGTGCAATGGCGGTTTCCACCATCTTCGCGCCGTCGTGCAGCGCGATGGGCATGTCGGTGGTCGGGACCGGCCTGCTTGCCTCTGCCCTTGTTCCAATGGCTGCGCCGATCGCTGCCGCGCTACTTGGCCGTCGACACGTCGGCTCAAAGGTTTGACGGACGTTGCCTGGTAAGGCTACCCTGTGACCATGCGCACTCCGTTTCTGCCACCTGTTTGTGCCGCGTTGCTCGCCGCAACGTTAGGGGCAGCCTTTTTGTTGCCGGCATCCGGCTGCGTGCCGCTCTACGGCGGCAAAGCAGAAAAGCTAAAATCGTTAGAAAAGAAAAAGCGACCGGTTGAGGCTGCTTCGAGCGGGCCAAACATTATTTACAACGAAGAATGCAAAGCGGAATTTTTCAGCACCATCAAAGTGCCGTCGCCACTACCGCAGCAAGCTGATGCGTTTGTGTCGGCTGGTAACGGAGCTATGGATGCGTCACGGCGGGCCGCCGATGCGCAGACCAAAGTGTCATCGATCCTCGAAGCCATAAACAAATACAAAGCCGCACTGTCGAAAGACCAATTCAGCGCCGAGGCAACGCTGCGACTCGCCCTCGCCTATGACGCCGTGTTAAAAAAAGGTTGCGCACTCGCATTACTCAAACGGCTGGCTGCGTTGCAGGGCTACCAACCGCCCAACTCGGATATCGCGCGCACCAAGCTCGATGAAATATCGAGCAGCGAGTCCATGTTCAAAGGCTATCGCAAGGACGCCATGTCGGCGATTGGTCGTTAGGGTGCGGCTACGTGTGCTGTTGTTGATCGCGACTGCGGGCCTGAGTTCGGCGCCGACGCTGTCGGCGGGATGTCATTCGAAAGACAACATCCCAGTCGCACCGGCACCTTTGCGTCCTGAGCCTGAGCCGGATCGAGATCTTGCCAACCGTACTACCCGGGTGGATTGCGCCCCCATCGACCCCGCACTCGAATTACCACCGCTCAAGTACGATGAGCGGCAGCCCGATGAAGCACAAGATCGAGCCGATCAAGCCGTGGCGATGTTGCGTGAAGCCGAGACCGGCGAGATGCCGCAAAGTCGACGCGAAGGCCTGATTCGGGATGCGGTATTCAACTTCATCGGCGCGTTGCAGGCTGACCCGTACAATGTGCGCGCCAGTTACAATCTGGCCGCGGCGTACGCCCGGATTGGCCGCAAGCAGTGCTCGATCAATCTGTTGAGCCGTATTATCCAAATGCGTAAGCATAGTTCGCGCAAGGTCGAGGTAGAAAAGAGCTTGGATCGGCTGCTTGGACGCGGGAATGCGACGCTTGATCCCGATTTTAATGACATGCGCGGCGACGACCGGTTTCGAGGCATGATTCGCAATATGTGCGCAGGCACCAACGACCCAGCCTGCGTGCACGGCCGCTAGCAGACCGCATCCACAGTAATTGTAAGGTCTTGCTCGGTACACGCCAACGGTACTAGGCCTCGAGCGCGGTGGCCCGAGGTTCGTGGTCGGAGGCCGAGTACGCTCCCAGCCGTTCTGGTTAAGCGTAAACGTTTCGTTCCAGCCTGGTCTCGCAAGGTCCCGCTCACCACCGCCATTCTCGGCCGGGCAAGGTCCCTCTCCATGACAATTTCGGCGGCTTGCCGTCGAAAGAGGGACCGGGCAAGGTCCTAGTCTCGGCCCCCTGCGCGAGTAACGTGCGGCAGGGTGAATTTCGGCGACTTGTCGTCGAAAGAGGGACCGGGCAAGGCCGGGCAAGGTCCCTATCTGTGTCGCAGCTGATGCGATGAGCGGATTTCAGATAGGGTTTGCCACTTTACCAACGGGCCGTTTCACCGTATGAACAGGCATGCGAAAATCCGGCGCTCTGTGCGCGCTTGCAGCATCGGCTCTCGTTGGCGCCTCGGCAGTCCCTGCGAGTGCAAAGCCCAATCCGGCAGCGTCATCCACTGGCAAAGCCAAAGCAGCAGTCGGCGGCAAAGCGGTGAGCGCGTGTGGCATCAAATTCTTGCCGCTTCTGGTCGGCAATTCGTGGACGTACAAAAGCGTAGCCGCACCGATCGCGCTGCCGCCTGTCGAAGAAAAGCAGACACCTCTGGCCGCGAAAGAAATCGTCGTTACGGTGGCTTCGATCGAAACCAAAGGCAGCGAAACCATCGTTACCTTTGACGAGACCGTCGGTACTCGCAAGCTCAAATCGACGTTGACCTGTGGCCCCGGCAAGGTGGACCTGTCACCGGATGCCTTTTGGTTTGGCGGCGAGCCAGGTGGCTTTTTTTCGTTAGAGTTCCCAACGTTTTCGCGTAAAGGGACAACCTGGGTGCTGACCAATGGCACCATCGGCGACAACCCGTGGCGCGAGGATATCGTTGCTACCTGGAAGCGCACGCCGACCAAAGATTCAGGCGCAACGGCAGGCTCCGGCAAGCTTGAAATCGAACGCCAGTTTACCCCTGCGTTGCCAGAAACCATCAACACCCCGATGGGCACGATGGCGGCAGAGAAACTAGCGATTCAAGTTACCGGCCGGATTACCCTCGATGGCGCGGCACCGGGTAGCAAACCATATGAACTAAAAGCCGGTTTGATAAACTCGCTTTGGGCCGCTGAAGGTGTTGGCATTGTCCAGGTATTGAACAGCTACGCACATATGTACGTGCTGACCGCCGTCAATTTAGCTGGTACTGCGGGCGTAACCCCACCAACTACCGCGACTCCGCCCGTAGAAAAATAACGTGTCCGGTCTCCGTACTCGCAACGACCGCATTGTTGTCACCAAGCCGCTGCGCAACGCCATCGTCAATGGCCATCCGTGGATCTACGATCGAGCGCTAACCCTACCAGCGCACGCCAAAGCCGGCGATGTGGTAACGCTTGCCGACGACCAAGGCGCATTGGCCACGGTGTTCGTCGATCCGGGCTCGCCGATTGCCGCTCGGGTGCTCGAAGCTCCAGCAGCCGAAAGCCCAAGTGCTATCAATGGTGGTTGGGCGAAACATCGTGGCGAGCGAGCAGCGCGACGTCGTACCAAAGATGCCCTGCTGCGCGACTGTTCGGGCCGACGCCTGATTCATGGCGAAGGTGATGGCTGCCCTGGGCTCGTGATCGACCAGTACGACACCACACTGGTTGTAGTATTTGACGGTTCGGCAGCCAATGTGTTTTGGACAGCGCGGCTTGATGCTGTGTTGGAAGGTCTCGCTGCGGGCGGCGCTGTGTTTACTGATGTTTGGTTGCGCGGTGAACGCGGCATTACCGAAGCCCATGCGTATCGCGGCAACAAACCAGGATTGATCACCATCTCCGAAGGCGCGGCGCGTTTCGTTGTTGATGTTGTGAACGGTCAAAAGACCGGGTTCTTTTTGGACCAACGTGAAAACCGTCGTTTAGTGGGCCGGTTAGCCCATCAGCAACGGGTGTTGAATCTGTACTGTTATACCGGTGGCTTTTCAGTGCACGCAGCGCTTGGCGGAGCTAGTGCGGTCACCTCGGTAGACATCG
>JAYWHS010000339.1:0-4600 GCA_043777635.1 Kofleriaceae bacterium
TTGGCAGCGCATCGTCGGCGGTGATGTTGTAACGGGCGAGGCGGAATACCGCTGAAAGCACCCAAATGGAGCACACCGCAACGAGTAACCACCATGCAATCCCGCCCGATTGATACGGCAAGTCAGGTCGTCGGCTCAAATATGAGTAGGCGAGCGCAGCGGGTGCGACTCCGAAGTTGAGAAAGTCAGCAAACGAATCAAGCTGCATACCTAACGCACTAGTTGCACGCAGTGCGCGCGCCACCAACCCGTCAATACGATCGCACAAGACCGCATAAATAATCATCCAGCCAGCCAACGCGTAATTGCCGGCAGCAGAATTGCTCAGCGAGATCAATCCAAACAGCATGCTCGCCCCGGTAACCGCGTTGGGCACCAGGTAACGCGCTGGGTGAATCGGCGGCAAAGTAGACGTTGTATCGTTCACGAATCACCTCGGTTGCGCAGATGCGATAACAGTTTGGCCGACAGTCGCGCGCCAAGACTATCGCCCATCAATTGCTCGACGAGCAGCGCAATGTCGTGCTGCGAGTCGCCGGTGCGATAAATGAATTTGATCGCCATGCCCGGGTCCGTGTTAGTCGCAGCAGCGGCTTCGACGTCGACGATTCGTGCCACTTCACCGTGGATGATCAACGGCCTCTCCAAATCCGGCACCACCAGCCGAAACACAAATTCTGTACCGATGGGCAGAGGTCTGGTTATCTTAATAAACGTGCCTCCCCGCGAGATGTTTTTGGTGTAGTCAGCGAAGAACGTGTTGAGTCGCTTGTACTCAACCTTAAGTTCAATCGGCTGGCGCACGCTAGAACGCCGGTTTTTTTCACTGCCCACAGGGGGCTCGTCGTCGGAAGCCACGCTACACTGTATCTGTGGCCGGCCTTGCGGTCAAACCAAGCCATGACTTCTAGCACCAGTTCTTTTAATCTGACGTTGGTAGCCACGCTACGTAGATCCATCCGACTGCGCATAGCTGCCGGCGTTGCATTGCTCGTCGGGGTTGCCTTGTTGCAATCACCACTGTTTGCAACACTCGGGTTCGAACACGCATTGGCCAGCGCAGTATTTGCGTCGTGCATTGGCATCGATACCGGTGGCTGGCTGGCCCGCATTGTTGCTCGCAGACTGGTTCCGGTCCGCTCGCGCGACCTCTTGGTTGCCGCTGCCGCCGCGATCGGGGTTGCGGTGAGCTTGACGTTGGTGCCGATCCTGGTTGCTGCGATTGCTGGCTTTTGGCGCCCGACGTGTGATTGGGGGTTTGGCTTGGTGGCCGAATTCGGCATGCCGATACTTTCAGCGGTGCTTGGGGCCGTAGTTGGATTCGTGTCTGTACTCACCGTCGGTGGGCGCCGGCCGTTCAGCGCCCGTGTTGCGCCATGGCTGGTTTTGTTGGCGACAGCGCTGCACGGGTTGTGGCGGTTTTACGCCGCCCCGCCGGTGTTCAGTTACAACCCGTTGGTTGGCTATTTCCCTGGCAATTTATACGATGAAGACATCACGCTGACCGCAGCGTTTTGGTGGGCTCGGCTCGACGCTGGGTTATTAGTCACAGCGATGTTGGCATTCATTGTTTGGCGTTTCGATTTCGTTGAGTGCCGTGTGCAGTGGCGCGGCTGGCAACTTCGAAACGGTGCTCGGCGCGCATGCTTGGTGGCGGTGGTTGCGGCCGCTGCGTTTGCTGGGTTGCGAAGCCAGGCTGGGACACTAGGTTATTCGGTTAGCGCGCAAGACATTGATGAAGCGCTGGGCTCACGCGTCGAAACCGAACATTTCGTAATTCACTTTGATCGCCGTGCTGGATTTGCCAGTGACATCAACCTTATCGCTGCAGATCATGAGTTTCGCTACCGCCAAATCACGGCGCAGTTTGGCATCGCACCGAGCGGCAAGATACACTCGTATTATTTTGCCACCACCAGCGCCAAAGCGCGTTGGATGGGTGCTCGCGATGTTGAAATGGCCAAGCCTTGGCGCCAAGAGATCTATCTTGATCATCGTGACTTCCCGCATGCTTCGCTTCGCCACGAGATTGCGCACATCATCGCTGGCGCAGCTGGCGACCCTTGGTTTGCAGTGAGTGCGCGACGCGTGCTAGGCCTGCCGTTGTTAGTCAATCCCGGGCTGATCGAAGGCATGGCCGTCGCGCTCGATTGGCCAGGCAGCTACGACCGCAGCCAAACTCCGCATCAAGCCGTGCGGGTCATGCAAGCCATGGGCGTCGAACCACGGATCAGCGACTTGCTTTCGCTCGGTTTTCTGTCGCTGTCGTCGGCGCGCAGCTACACGACGGCTGGTTCATTTTTGCGTTATTTACTGGATACCTACGGCGCCGCCAAGGTCCGTTCCTACTACCAAAACGGTGGCGATTTGGAGGCTGCGTTTGGAATCCCCGCGGCCGAGGTAGTGGCGGGCTGGCGCAGCATGTTGGCCACTATCAAGATCAGCGACGAGGTGATCGCTGCGAACAAAGAAAGATTCCGGGGTGGCAGTGTATTTTCCCGGCCCTGCCCTCACGCCATCGCTAAAGCCCAACGCAACGCCGATGCAGCGCTCGATCACGGTGATGTCACAACCGCCGTCGCTGAGTTGCGCGACGTATGTAACCAAGACCCAGGCGAGCCACGCCATCGACTCACGCTAGCGGCGTATTTAGCGGCCGGCGATACCATCATGCAGCAAGAAAGCACCGCAATACTCGAACGCTTGGCTGACGATGCCAAGGAAGTCGCACCGGCCATTCGAATCGCAGCATTGCAGACGTTGTTGCAGCGCCGAGCCCAAAAATGGAGTGAACGAGCGAACGGTAGACGCGAAGTTCTCGTGTGGGGCGAACCAGCCGAAGCGCAAACCGGTGCAGACGAAGATCTTGACGCCGCGCGACGATATCTTTCCCTCGCCGAGCAACTGCCGGCCGATGATGGCGTGGCCCGACAATTGAGTGCAATACGCCTCGCCCTCACGGCTCCTGGGCTGTTTGGCCAAGCGCTACGCGGCTACTTTTTCGCTACCAACCCGACCACGGAGCATCGCGTGGCCTGGGCTACCGCGATTATCTCGGCAACGCCGGCGCAGTCGCCAGCGGCGGGTATTGGCTGGTACTTGCGTGGCTTGCGTTACATGGACCAGGCGCGGTGGGTTGAAGCCAGTGCCGACCTTCAGCACGGCCTCACCGCAGGATTGCCTTCTGATCGTTTTGTGACCAATGCGGCCCGGCGCTTAGCGGTCGCAGCATATCGAGCCAATGACGACGTTGGCATCGCAGCCGCAATCGCCGTACTTCAGCGACCAAGTGCCACCGATGTCGACCACCTGGTCGCACTCGACTGGCAAGCTCGCCTGCGAGCGCCTCGTCCTACCAAATGACGACCAATTGGCCACGCTTGCAAAGCCTACATACCAGCGACGAACAGCCACTTGTCGCCGGTACGCTCAAGCACGAATTCACCTTGATCGCGCTTGTCGGGACGGCGTGATTTGCCGGTGGCATCGACCACCGAAAAACTAGCATCCACCAGCGCTTCAAGATTGGCTCGACACCCTTCGCGCACGCTGTCGGCAACACACTGCGAACGCATCGCGACGTATCGAATCGAATAACGAATCTCCGTGGCTTTTGCCAGGCGACCTTCGAGCGCGAGCTTGAGGCCATCGTAACCATAATCGTCGCTGCCGGACGCCGTGCCACTGTCTTCCCAGTAGTTTGGCGACGCCATGGCTACTAACTCAATTGTGTCACCGCGCTCTAATGCGCGACGGTATTTCTCGACGGTGTCGAGGATTTCGCGATTAAACGGGGTATCGGTAATGCGAGTGCCCGAGATGACCCGCTGACGAGCGCCGCATCCGGCCGCACTTAAGGCAACCATGCCCACGATGGCGACAACAGCTCGAAAAGTGACTTTTGAAGAGCGCATGAACATCGATCCTACTGGTTAGCAAACACCATGCCGTCGCACGAGGAGCGCACGCTACCCTGCAACCATTGAATTTGTCAGCTGTAGCAGCTGTGCATTCGCTGCTTCCGATCGCCAATAGTCAGCGCGTGCCAAAAAGGCACGAAAGTCTTTGTCAGGGTTGTCTTGCTTTGCCAAATAGACATCGGTCACGCGGGTCACCGTGAAACGAACGGCGGACATCCGTAGTTCCCACGGCAACGCCACCATGTCGTTGAATTGCAGCGGGCGCACAGCGTGATAACCCCACAGCAACGCTGCAACCAGGCTCCAATCGGGGTTGGGTCCCGCTTCGAGCATTCGATCTTTCGCTCCAGGGTTGGGCGTACACCACGCCCAATCGTGCAAACAAACTGCGAGGTCATACGCTACCGTGCCAACCGACGCTTGTTCAAAATCGAGGAGCGTTGGCGTTGCGGCGGGGGACCACAGCACATTGTCTCGAAATAAATCGCCGTGAATAATGACGTGGCCACCACGTTGGCGCAGGGAGGTAACCGCCGCAATGGCTTGCAACTCTAGGTCAATGGTTGCATTGGCACGTTGCAGCGCTGGGTCAGTACGTTGCGCGAAGCTTTGAGCCCGGCGCGAAATTTCAGCGAAATCGTAGCGATTCGGACGAGCCAGCGTTGGCACCAAGGGTGCCG
>JAYWHS010000340.1:0-16738 GCA_043777635.1 Kofleriaceae bacterium
TGCAAAACGCTGACGCACACAACCGGGTGCTCAACGCCCGAAGGCATCGATGCGGCGATCACCAGGGCCAACTCGGCCGGTGCTTGGAACCAGTTCCAGCGTGCTCAACGCCCGAAGGCATCGATGCGGCGATCACTGCGTATATCGGAAAAGAAACCGTCGCAGTTTGCAGTGCTCAACGCCCGAAGGCATCGATGCGGCGATCACTCGCGCAATCGGTGTAGCCAGACGAAACGCCGTCGACGTGCTCAACGCCCGAAGGCATCGATGCGGCGATCACCCACCGCATTTATTATCCTGTGATTCTAGATATTTAGAGCCAACTTTGCAAGCAACCCTAACCCTTAGATAGCCAGCGCCCCATTCGGCGCAGACGCCAACCACTAACTCCCTAAAATCACAATTCAATATCAACATCATGCACCTATTCGATTCTCAATGACCAAGTTCTGCTTAATCATCATCTACTTGAACGTCGTCATCATCACTACTGGTTGGCACTTTGACAGGTGCTTGCTTGGTAACGGGCCCGCCGCCGATAATCCGAAATGCCTGAGGTTTTAACTCCCAACCTTCAACATGATTTCGCGCCACAACATTCGAAGCGCATTTCGGACATAGATCTATCACCAACAGCGAGTCTTCGGGCGCCATTACTTGCGACAATTGCCATTTCAATTTCTCGGTTTCACGGTCGTCCAGCCTGCAACGAAAGACTGAGTACTGCACCGGTTC
This sequence comes from Kofleriaceae bacterium, assembly GCA_043777635.1. Classification (GTDB taxonomy): domain Bacteria; phylum Myxococcota_A; class Polyangia; order Haliangiales; family Haliangiaceae; genus JABFXX01. The sequence goes on from JAYWHS010000340.1 coordinate 736, forward strand.
ACCGGCACCGCGTACCAATTTGTAAACCTTTCGCCAACGTGCTGGTAGCCGAATGTCGTAGCACACCAGACGCCAACGTTTGTCGGCACTCATCGCATCCGAAAACGCGCAAACAGCCCGCCCTCGCCCAGCCATTCTTTTTCAAGCAACCTGACTTCCAATTCAATCATGCGCGCATACGAAATCGAATACTCAACAACCGAATGCCGCCAGGTATCTTCCTTGCGCCGCTCGAATATTTCAATTGCCTTTTTGCGACCCGCATTCGACAACAATACGCGTCCGGGGAAAATATCAAAATCTTCCGAAGCGTCGAACGTCTTTCGATTTAGTGCTGCAATCACCGGCATATCTACCAACGGCACACGAAACATTTCCATGATGTCCAATGCCAATGTCTGGGCGGAAGAGCGGGGCTGGTGATAGAAGCCAATCCCTGGATGTAAGCCAACTGCAATGATCGCAGCCAGCACATCTCGATAAAGCATGCCGTAACCAAAACTCAAAACGGCATTCACGCGATCCTTCGGTGGTCGTCGGTTTCGAGTGGCGAAAGAAAATTCCGGCCCAAGGGATTCGTCGAGCAATGCATCGAACACCCCAAAGTACGCGGCGGCGGCGGTACCTTCATACCCGAGCAAGGATGGTAAATCGCTTGCTTTAGCAGCCCCACTCAATGCATCGCGTAGCAGATGAACAGCCCGTTCAATGTTGGCTGCTCGTTCGCCCGCATCGCGTGTGGCACGGAGCAAATAGCGTAGCTGCGAATCAACTTTTGCAATAACCAGGCGCCGCGACAAATCTAACGTCATCGTATGGTCAGCTAACGCCGCGAACTGCCTAAGTTGACGTTGCGACGATGAAGCCGATGGCGTGAGCGCGCCAACTATACCGCCGCCGGCAGTTACCCACGAGACACCAATGTCTCGGTCTACGCAAAGCCGAATTGCCTGTGTGGTGATTTGGGCATAACCATGAATCACAACTTGAGCGACGTTCGCAGTCGGAACGCGAACTGTTTCGCCATCAGGAATGCGAACTTGCAGCTCATTGCCAGAGCGGCCGACAGTAGCGCCAGGCTCAACGATGTGCAGCGTTTGGCCATTCGGATGCTCAGGCAGCAGCCGGATTGGTTTTAGTTCCGGATTGTTACCCAACCGGGCTTCTTCCGGTAGGCAAACCGGGGCGAGCGAACACCTCACGCACAAGCGTTCGTTTTCACTCACTGGTGGACGCTCGATCGTAGAACGGAGTGCGCGAGCGCGCTCGATCGAGTCCCGAACTTTTTTTCGCAAAACGTCATCAATGGCAACCCGCACGGTAACGCGGTCGGCATGATAACGAACCCGACCCTCAGCGACAACGCATTGCTGCGCTTCTTCCAGCAACATCGCGTACGCCGCCACTTGAACGCGATCGGTGTCCCAGGCTTCGCGTGCACCAGCCTTACCGGCCGACCGGCCACGTTTGTGCTCGTATGGAATCACTTGGCCATCACGCCGTCGAATCACATCAACAGCCCCACGAATCCCCAGTGCTTCACTCTCGAACGTCCGCTTTTCAACGGCATCCTCAGAATCTTCTTCGGCCTGCGCAATCTCTTCATGCAATCGACGACCTGCGTAGACTCGTGCATCCGCGACCCTGATTTTTTCAACCTCCTCCAAATAGAAGAGACGTTCACAATACACCAGCGCATGTAGTGACATCACGCTGAGCAATTCAGAATCGTCGTCGGGATTTGTCATACTATGTTGTTTTAACCTCCGTACTTAGTGGGCCAATCGTGATCCAAGATTCCGGTGGACAAGCGGTCTGCGGCACAGGCTGAAAAAGTGGGGTCTGCGTTTTGCTAGAATCGCCACGGTCGATATTTGTGGTCAGCCTTGTTGAGCCGCTCGGACTGTCGTCCGGATCAACGGGTACGAACCAATCTGCGATGTAGCCTTGGTCGACAATGTCGATACGGCTAAACAAAAATTGATTATCGCCAGCGAATGGTAGGCCGTAGCGGTCGGCGTCTAAATTGCCGGCAAGTCCAAGCGGAATTCTTTCGACCAGAGCACGTGGCCCACGCACACCCACAACAGCAACAAGGCCTACCAAAATCTCGCGTTTCGCGGGAGCTATCCAATATTTATTGCCGAAGGTCTTAGCTTTCAATTCGGCACCCGAGTTCCCGACCGGGTAGCTGTGCAGCTGTTGATAAACTGTCGCTCTTTCGCCAGCTTTTTCTATACCCACAGCGATTTCAAGAGTTGGAGCATCCGCTCGAATTGGGGTAACGACCTGAGCTAGGTCACCACGGCTTTCAATGCCGGCCAGATTTAGTGCCATGCCCCACGCTGCAGAGTGCGGGATCACAGGAAAGGTTCCGCGGAAAACGCCGGCCTGCAACCAACGCCACGCAGAAAATGGTGCATCCAACCGAAGCACCAGCGTTGATTGGTCTGCACTCATTTTCCCAGGCCTTCGTCGGACAAATACGTTAGCGCCGCCTGGGTGTTGTCGTAAAACATAACACCTTCGGCAATAAGCCGATCTTTTTCAGCTTTGGGCATCTCGCGTGCAATAGCTCCGGCTACGACAAACTCTTTTCCTGCGAGGTCATCTTTGTTGATCCGGTTCAAGTCTTTGAACCCACCTTCACGATCGAAGCCATAGGTGTCGAAACCACAAACCAACGACGAAGTTAGCCGAGCAACAATCGAGCGAGGCGCCATCTCGTAGTAGCTACGCGCATGACCGCCCGCGACGTTCGATAGCTCCGCAATCGCGTGAATCAGCGCTTTTGCCCACTTTGGATGGGTAGCACAATCGTTGAGGTTCAATGCAAACGGGTATTGGTAGGCGGTGTGCGAAACTTCGCGGTGGAGTAACGCTGAAGTTGACGAGTTCTTCCACTTGCTTTCGCCAGCGTTCAGCGGAGATTGGTGAAATGTTGCGTCAAAGCGATAAGGATTCAACGCCACAGCCATATTCATGCGCAGTACGCTGTCGCGCTTGGCGGGCCGCTTCAGTGTCTTCATTACTTTGTTGTCAGCAACCAAATAGCCAAACAAGAAATCATCGGCATATGTCGTGGCATCAGGATAGTCTTTGAATTCGACTGCCAACTGGTCTTCATCGAGCAGGCGTTTACGGTTCATTGGCAACTCGCGTAGCGTCAGTATTTCACGCAAAGCGTTGCGCATTGCTTCCGGACTTATGACCGCAAATTCCTGATCACCTTTCGAGATCTTCTGAATAATAGTTCGATTTTCTTCGCTTTCCCCTCGATAATTTGAGCTAGGTGCGGCGTGAGTAAGAACGGTGCAAAAAAAATTTTTGAGTGCCATGATTTAGAGTCCTTAAGTAAAAGAGGAGAAATCAAAACTATGCGTTCGCGGATAGCGCTAGCAATGTCAGGCTGCGGACGCGCTCAACTTCGCGTTCGTCGAAGAGCGCCTTGGCTAACACCTGAAACCCGCGCTGCCCGACCCGTTGGGTTACGGAACATAAGGTTCCAGTGAAGTAATCAACGAAGTCTTTACCTGTACGAGACCGAACAGCGAGAAATGCACCTCGCGCAACCTTTTCCTTCTTCTGCGAGTATTCGTCTTTGAGTTTGGGATTGTCCTTCACTTTATCCCAGACCAATCCATATTTTTGATCAAGTTTTGAGATCACATAGGATCGGACAGCGCCGTACACATAGTCTTCGAGCTTCTTTTCTTCGTCGTCTGATACCGTTTGCATTTCTACCTCCGTGAATGCCAATTTGCAGTCATGTTGAAATTGATTGCTACCAATAGTTAGAGCCTCGGTGGTGACTGAGCACAGCCTTCCAAAGCTGGCGCTCCATTCGCGGTCATCCAGCAGATTTATAACTCGCTGTCTCCGAAATATTGGGGACCAATAGTTATCGCGGATTCGTGCGTATGCGTTCGCGCGCTCATGCACCAAGTCGATGCGTCCGCTGTAACGCATTCGAACGTTATTGCCTTCTTTTTCAATATGAAAAACATCGACGGCGTTTACCGCCGCGGCGACCACCGACGGTCCGAGCCGACGAGCAACCAGCGCTTGCATTCGACAAAAAAGATCCAACGCAGACTCTGCAGCCACATCAATGACCGCAGCTTTCGGACGAAACCCCGATGGCTTACAGTCGCGTTCCCGTGCCATTGTTGGCCAATCGTCGACGTACGACTTTAACGAACGGATGTCTGGAACTGCGATTGCGTAACCGGAAAATTCACGTTCTCCATCACGCGAAAGTACTGATGGAACGTAGATCGGCACCGCAAATGGCCAAAAGTGAAGCAAGCATCGGAATCTCGCAACATCTTTGAAATCGACATTTTCTGCACTGGACGATTGAGCGCCCAAGTAGTACGTGCTCGGTAATTCAACGGATTTTCCGGGTGTATTGGCGAGTTCATCCCAGACCTCAGCACCATCTGCGACAACTCGTTTTTCAGCACGAGCGTCGTAGGGCTCACGGGTCGCAGGGACGCCGCGCAGTGTGGTCCAAACGAGGTCGCGCCACAGTTTCACCCACAATTTTGATTGACCCGACGATGAAGAATCCCATTCTTCAATCAACGCTGCCTTTGGCACGGTTTGTTCGTACACATAGTAAGTAGTCGTCTTCTCTTTGCCTTTGTCATCGGTGGTTGTTTTTTCAACGGTCCGTTTCGGTTCGATTACTGATTTGTCTTTTCGTTTGAGTTGTTGCTTCCGTTCTTGTTCCTCGGTGCTGGCGGCGTAAATATCGTCAAACAAACTTTGCATGCCGCCCTGATCGACTCGCAAGGTCAGTCCATATTCATCAATGGCCTCAACGGCGCAAACTCCATTAGCAATACCATTGCGATTGAGGGCGTCAACGCAAAGCACTAACCCAGCAAGGCCAGCCTTGTGTTGAGCCGATGGCAATTCATGGAGATTCCAACGAACAAGAATTGGTTGAGCTGGATCTTTTTGCTGAGTCTTCGCCTTCGATACTTTCGCTACTTTAGGCTTCGCCGCTTTCTTCGTTATTTCATTAATGTCGGTCATTTGTTTTTCGCTTTCTACTCGTCAAGGCCGAAACCAAGCGAACTGTTGTAGAGGTTGCTATCTGCGACCTGAATCCACTTGCCTAACCGTGGGTCAGGAACGGCAAACTTCTTGGGTACCGTCAGCAACATGCCAGCACGCTTGTCAATTGCCACATTTAGATATTCAACGACTTCATTGTCGAGCACGACTTGACAGCCGGTATCATTGTCATCGCGGAGACTACCTGCCAACGCAAAGTAACCTCCGTCGACAAACCGACTAGCACCGCTTGCCGCGCGAGATGGTGGGGCAAAACGTTCGAGTGCTTCGGCCAATTCGAATTGGCTCACATCACAATTATTGAATGCAGCGAGGAACGCATCGACGCCTTCAAGATCATTTGAATTGTAAGGCGCGGTAGTTTCAGGCTTGTAGGTAAACACCCTTGCCTTGAAGTCATCGCCCCGCAAGCGATGCCGATTTGCACGACCGAAACGCTGAACCAATGAAGAGATGGGCGCTTGCTCAGTTATCAAAACATCTGCGTCTAGATCCAAACTCATCTCACAGACTTGCGTTGTCACTGCAATTGCCGCAACTGGTATTCTATTGGGCGGAGCGCGAAACGCAGCAATCGTTTCACGATGTCGGTCTTGCCGATCTTTCAGCTTAAAGCGGGAGTGATAGGTGATCACGTTGCAATTGAGTTGCGCCAAACGGCGCGCCAATTCGCGACACCTGTTGACAGTGTTCACCACCCACAGCACACGCTCGCCACGGTCACGATACGCCGCAATTGCGTGAGCTAATGCGTCGTCTTTTTTCGTTCTGACAATCCGATAGCGAGGATGCCGTTCGTTTTCTTCCAGGTCGGCCAATTCCTTCCTGTCGGAAGTATTGGGATATGGTCTCAAGTACTTTTCAATTTCGGTACGTCGGCGCGGAGGCAATGTTGCGGTCATACAGAGAACAGGGACGTCAAACCTCGCAAGGAACGTGGTTAGCGCATTCCACATTGTTGCATCGTAGGAATGAACTTCGTCGAATATGATGGCGGAATCAGCGAGTGCAGGCAGTAAACATAGTCCGCCGTAACCGTTTTCCATGAAGGACAGAAACTGGTCCACCGTCGCTGCAAAATATTTCTTATCCCAAAGCCCTAAGGAAAAGAGGCGCGCCTGGCTTTCATCTTGCACGATTGTTTTGTTCTTGATCGAAACAGGCTGCTGTTCGGTAGGGTTTGCTTGCATACCAGCTAACTCGTAGTTGGATGTGCCATGGACCAATGCAGCATCACCCTCAGGCGCGTGCGCGACATAGTCTTTGAAGCCTTCCGTCGCCGTGCCACGAGTCGGATACAAAAAGATAACTCTGCCGATTGGCCGTTCACGAGCAACTGAGTCGGCCCAGCGCCAAGCAGCCATGGTTTTTCCTGCACCACAGGCCGCAAGCAGAAGCCCTCTTGGACCGATAGAGGCTGCCCCGTTTTGGAATGCATGATAGGAAAAGTGTGATCCAATCTGTTTCTTTCGCGGTGTTAAAATATCATTCTCGACCCCATCCGGTGCTATTGGCGGACGATGAGCAACAGTTTCAATCCAGTCACAAATATCATGCTGTTCACGTACTAACCCTGACGCTGCTGAGTCTGCTGCGACAAGGCCGGCTTTTAATGCGAGGCAAAATTGCAATCGCGCATTATCAGTGCGAATCGCATTCTTGAAACGATCGGCACTGATAAAAATCTGCTTGTAGGTTTGGTCCCACTCGGTGCCTTTTTCGTCAAAGAACTTTGGCATCACTACATTTAATTTCGGCAAACCAGCAAGTTCAGCAATTCGATCTAGTGCTTCAACAACCTGTTCGTCATCGAATTTCAAGGCAATCCGTCCCGCTCGTTTCATTTTTAACACTGGATATTCTTCACCGTCGCGAGCAGCTTTCAGGTGATGACTAAGAACGGCGGCCACGATGCAATCAACATCAAGGTCCGTATTCTGTTCAAGCCATCCTCTTATCGGCGCATAAGTCAAAAAGAGAGCAGAAAAGTGCTCGTGTCGAATACCTTGCTGAAAGTATGCCGCATGCGTCATCGCACGTTGAAAATCTTCGTTTGCTTTGCCAATGTCGTGAAACAACCCGGCAATTTGTAAGTTCAAGAGAAAGTTGGACGCGAATTTGGCATCCAGCTTGAAGAACCTCAAATACGCCGCTTGCCAGCGAGAACCATCTCGAAACAACAACGCAGCAGCTTTTTGTGTATCGAAGAGATGGTCGCGTAAAGTGACCGTACGATCACCCCGTGGGCTTTTGGCCAGAAGCACCACTACTGCGCCCTCGCAGCACGAAATACACCGCAACCCATAGTTCGTTTGCCACCAAGTCCGACCACTTGAAGCTTGAGGCTGTCTTCGTCAGTTAAACCGGACGCTCGAAGTGCAAACCCAATCAGGCGCTGACCGCCGACGCGGATTTCGTCGCGTCCACGAATTTCAAGGGTGCAGCTAATGTTGTGCTTGGCAATTTGACGATTAGCTTCCGCCGAAAAACGTTGAGCAAATGCTTCCGGAGAAAAAGTTAAGGCGTTGCCCTTCGCTCCGGTAGTCAATCGTATGTAGACAAGCCGCGCATCCAAAACCGCTGCTGGAACCAACGGCGTCACGGTAGGAACGCCGAGCACCACAAGCCGACCCGCGATTTCAAGTTGCTTGCCCGCCAGCCCGATTACCGCTCCGACTTTGTCGACCGGTATCCGTAAGCGTAGCGTGCCTGGCTCGTGCAGCGACAGCGTCCCTGGGCCACCCATTTTGGCACCGATGCCGCAGATATTCAGCCAATCAACTCCGTGCAGTTCGGGAGCCGCTCGGCTAATAGCGCCGTAGAGGGCATAGCCATGATCACGAGGAATTGTTTTGCCACGTACTGGAAAATGTAGTTCTAAGTGGTTCATGAACATCCAATCAAAATGCTAGCGGTGAGGTCGGACAACTGAGGTCCGAGGCTTGCGAAGAGTTTTGTTTTTTTCAGAGGCGGCGGGAGTGGGAGGTGAAAGGGTTTGGCCAGCTGATTGATATTGTGTGGATTGCAGTGGCGAATCGGCAGGGTAACGGGCGAGGCCGCCGCTGAGTTCACGTTTGTGGGCTTCTATTAATGATAGCGGAGCGAGGACTTGAACAGCGGCGCCGTAGCCGAGGAGCCAGTGGAGGACTTCTTGGGTGCCGGCGACTTCAAAGTGGATGTCGAGGGAGGGTGAAGGTGACGTTGCGGGTGGTGATGAAGATGCCGTCGGTGTTGAATGGGCGGATATGGGGGAATTGGAGGGGCCTGCGTGGTCCGCGGAGGCTGGGCGACGGTCAGCGGCCCGAGTGGCGGCCCGAGTCGGGGCCCGAGTCGGGGCTAGAGTCGGGGCTAGAGTCGGGGCTAGAGTCGAGGCTAGAGTTGGGGCTAGAGTCGGCGATACAGCAGTAAGAGTCGGCGGCGCAGCAGCAAGAGTCGGCGCGATGGGAACATTCCAGTGGATGCGCTGGCTTTTGTGCACGACGCGCTCGGCGACGTGGGTGGTGATGTCGCCGAAGAAGCGCAGGTGGACTTGCGAAACGGTTTCGTCGCGCCAGACGCGGAAAGCACCTTGGAGTGCAGCTTTGGTACGGAGTTCGGGGCGTCGAGGAGCTGCGCTATCGATGACGTGGGCACTGATAAACCGATGGACAGCAAAGACGCGAACGGCGTTGCGCAAGCGGCAGAAGGCTATCAAATAGAGAGAATCGAGGGCGGGATCAACGTGCAAGGCACTGGGCTCAATGACGCGCTCGCTTTCTTGGCCGCCGCGAATTCGACGGTAACGGCACGTGATCGCAACACGGCGCTCGATGGCGGATTCAATGGTGGCAATGGTTCGCTGAAATCGACCGTAGTCGATGCCGAGATGTTCGCCAAAGGACAGGCTCGACGTTGCAGTAGACGGAGCACGGTGAGATCCAAGGGCCGATTCGATAGTGGTGTGCGCCGGGTCGACACGTTCGGCTACAACACGATATTCAGTTTGTGACTGGGCCCCTGACTGGGCCCCTGACTGGACCCCTGACTCGGCCCCTGCGCTAAATGACTCGGGCCGCGACTCGGGCCCTGACTCGGGCCCTGACTCGGGCCCTGTGTTGCGTGAATTGCGTTGGCCACGGGCAAGCGGCAGTGGTTGTGCAGCGTCAAAGCCTTGGGCCGACAACTTGCACCAGGCGGTTTCGAGGGCGCGACCCAGTTTGGTTTTGCTCCAACCCTTGGCGGATGCGCGCGCAGCACCAATGGCTAACAGCTCGTTGGGCAGCAGTGGTGGCGTGGGTGAAAGGCGCGACGTTGAATCAAGCCGATAACAGCCGGGCTCCACCTCGGAGATGGGTAAGCCGCTTTGTTCTAAGCCTTGCAAGTCGCGGCGTACGGTGCGTTCGTGCAAACCTGCGCGCTTCGCAAAATCTGCGATGCGCACGCCCGTTGATGTGGAGAGCGCACGCATTAAAAACTGCGCGCGCGCGTTTTGTTCGTTCCGTCCCACAGTGCCTCCGAGAAAATCCCGGATTCACGGTACGGGTGCAAATGTAGTTTGTCGATCGTGGGCAGGTTGGAAGCGCCGGGATCTGGCGAAGTATTGTACTGATCAAGAGCGTAGTGGAGAGTGCAGTCCTCAGTCATATGAATGATGCCGCAAGGTTTGCGCGGCCACACATATGCAGACAACGACACAGATGTTGTAGATGTCGGGTGGTGCCGCAGGACGAGCATTGCAACTTTTGGCCGCTGACTAAAGCGTTGGCAGCCGATGCAAAAAACGAACTAGCAGCCGCGTCGGCAACGTGTGAAAACGATCAAATTTGGCAACAAAACTCATTAAATACAAATGTTTAAGAAGACCACGTTTACTGCCAATCAAAACTAATTCATGTCAAATTAGTAATATCATGCTACCAATTTGTTACTAATATCGTTTTTTTAGTAGCAAAACAACATGAAGATCCAACGCCCGCCAACGATAAACGACACGCCGGTACAAGCCCTGAAAGCTGATATTGCAGCGTTGACGGTTGAGCAAAACGGTAACTACCTGCATTGGGATGAGCTCCGGCATCGCCCGGCGCGAGACGCGATTACACATGTTGAATGGTGGTCGCTGATTAAATTTGCACGCAAGCGCGACCAAAAACTTTTGCCGCTGCGCGACGCGGGGGAGCGCCATTTTTACTTTTTGATGACGGACTCCGTGCAACGTGTCATCCACGAAATCGATCGTGATGCCAGCGGTCGCATTGAACTGCCCGAAGACATTGCGAATCCGACGACGCGGGATCATTACAGCGTCAACTCACTGGTTGAAGAAGCGTTTCGATCGAGCCAGCTCGAAGGTGCATCAACTACGCGGCCAGTTGCCAAAGAAATGTTTCGGAATCGACGCGAACCCCGGACGCGCAGCGAACGCATGATCGTGAATAACTTCCATGCAATGGAATGGGTGCGGGAACATCAAAACAAACCACTAACTGCAAAATTACTGTGTGAGTTGCACGCGATTATTACCAACGACACGCTCGATAGTGCTGATGCGGCAGGACGCTTCCGCCGCGCCGACGAGCAAGCCCATGTTGTCGACCCAAACGATGGCGACACCGTGCATATCCCACCGCCGGCATCGCAATTGAACGAACGCGTGCAGCGCCTTTGCGAATTTGCCAACGGCAAAACCAGCGATGAGCCATTTGTGCATCCCGTGGTACGCGCCATACTGGTGCATTTTTGGTTGGCGTACGATCACCCATTTGTCGATGGCAACGGCCGCACAGCGCGGGCTTTGTTTTATTGGTCGATGCTGCGGCAAGGGTATTGGCTGACCGAATTTATTTCGATTTCACGCGTGATCCAAAAAGCTCGAACCCAATATGACAAGGCATTTATTCATGCCGAAACCGACGACAACGACGCCACGTACTTCATTGTGAATCAACTGCGTGTTGTGCGCCAAGCGATCGATGACCTCGTTGTTTACCTGAAACGTAAAGCGCGTGAAGTGCGCGACGTTGAAAAAGCGCTGGATGGCAGCAGCGAACTGAATCATCGACAACTTGCGCTATTGAGCCAGTTTGTGCGCAAATCTGAGGCGCGCATAACGATTGCCGGCCACCAACTGGAGCAACGCGTGGCGTACCAAACGGCACGCACAGATTTGCTGGAGCTGGTGCAGCGCGGATTTTTGCTGCAACGCAAAGTTGGCAAGAAGATGTTTTTCTCGCCGGTGGCTGAGCTGAAACGTAAGCTGGCGTTGCGGTAGTATCGCGTATATAATTGATCCATGTTTTCCGCTCGCAGACTTCATCATACCTACGAGGACTATCTTGCGTTTGAGGCTGCAAGCCCGACAAAACACGAGTATTGCGATGGTGAAATCTACGCGATGGCCGGCGGAACGCCGGAACATGGAGCACTCATCGCAGCGGCAACGGTTTTATTACGGCAGCAGTTGCCGGCGAAATGCAATGTGTTGTCTTCGGACGTTAAGATTCGAATCCAAGCAAGTGATCTATCGACGTACCCCGATGTCTCGGTGGTATGCGGGCGCCTTGAACGCGATGAGCGCGACGCAACCGCGATCACCAACCCAACGCTGTTAGTAGAAGTGACGAGTCCGTCCAGCAAAGACTACGACCGTGGCGAGAAATTGAGCCACTACAAACAACTACCGTCGCTGAGGGTGGTGATTATCGTGGCGTACGATGCCAAGCGGATCACCGTTGTGGAGCGAGGCTCGACGGGTTGGAGTCTCACGGAATTTCGCAGTGGCGAAGTTGCGCAGGTTACCGAACCGCCGCTGCAATTGGCGGTGGACGAACTGTACGCGGTGCTTGACGGGCTTTGAGCGGACAAGCGCGGCGGATGCTCGGAGCGAAGAACCTATGAAGAAAGAATATGACTTTTCAAAAATGAAAGAGATCAAGAATCCATATGCGGGAAGGAAAAAGGCGATTGGAATTAATCTCAGTCCCGAAGTGATCGACTATTTCAAAAAGATGGCCGTGAAGACAAAGATTCCGTATCAGAAGCTCATCGATTTATATCTGCTTGATTGCGTGAAGCGGCGGACAAAGCTTTCGCTGACGTGGGCCGCGTAACTTCATCGTCGGAGAAATGGTATGCGCTACATCGTGAACATGGCCTGCACGCGGGGCATGTTGGCTGGGCATTTGGTGGGCGCGGTGTGAGGGTTGGCGCCAGCGCAGTTGATGGCGTCGTCGAAGATGCGGGGCGCGGCAAATTGCAAGGTGTTCCAAATAGCAGCGTGGGCGCTGCATGTGGTGTCGCCACCATTGGGTACACCGTTGGCATCAAAGGTGGTCAGTTGGCCAAAGCCCCAGCCGATGGCGGCGGGCGAACTTTTCCAGGTTGCGTCGACGGACATCCAGGTTGCGGGTGTGTTGCCGACGGCGTCGCAAGGTGAAGCTAGCGTCACGAGGCGAGCAACGGATTGGAGTTTTGCGAGGAGCAACGCATGACCGCCACCTTGGGAATGGCCGGTAACAATCACCTTGTCCCACCGCACAGCGCCGGCGGGATTTGCAACTGGATCGACGCCAGCGACGATATATTGTTGCCAACCGGCGCTAGGTTGCGTTGCAACAAGGTACGTGAGCGCGAGCGCAGTGCGCGAATAGATACTTTCGGTTGGTTTGATATCGCGGACAGCGGAGTCAGGTCCTTGCGGCAGGCCCGTGACAATCGCCATGCGGGTTGGCAAAAAGCACGCGTCGTTGCCACCACACGAATTGAGTGCGCCGATGACAAGATTGCTGCGGTAGGCAACGCCAAGTGCATGATCGCCGGCGGCAATGGCAGCTGTGTAGATATTACTTTGTGGATCGCCAATGGCCTGGCCAGGGTTACCGAGGCTGGGGTTGATGAACAGCATCAAGCGGCCGCGTGCGCCGTTGGTGGGAGCAAGTGCGTAGTTGTTTTTGTCGGCATTGACGCCGGTTGCGTCGGCGCCGGCAACGGTGGGGGTGAACACCACACATGATGCGCCGGTAACTACGAGTGAATTATCGCCGGTGATGGGGCATGGCGGCGGCGGTGCGACGGGTACAGCATCGGCTACGGCATCGGCGGCGCCCAGCGCATCCACAGTGGCGGTGCTCTCCCCGCACGCGGTGCAGGCTAGCAGTAGCGCTGCGATTGCAAACGACGCCCGACGAAAAGACAGTGCAGAATCAGCTCGGTACATTTGTGCCGATGATGAGCAACGTGCGTGCCAACCTAAGCGCTAGCAAGCATGGCTGGAGCGTGCTGGAGCGCGCCATTACGACCTCGATGACGCGCTGGTACCAACAAGTTCGCTGAGCTGGCGCTGAGCTGAGATTTCAACGTTGCAACTGGAACCTCGACGTACCAGTGGGCGGTGCTGGTTAGGCGCCGGCTACGACGCCATGGCGGTAGCGCCGCAAGTGGAAGGCTCGCCTTGGCTCGCTGCGATGCGGAGCAGGACGGCGCACCAGGAACGGAATGGGGACCAATGTTTGGCAGCGACGGCAACGCTGGTGGCGTAGCGGGATGCAACGATGGCGTTGAGGCGGGGCTCGACGGTGGGCGCGACATCGGGTGCGCCAGCGCCGCGAATGACGATGAGCTCGGCGGAAAATGGACCGATGCCGGGGATTTGTTGCAAGTTGGCAATGGCGTAGTCGGCGGGCATGGCGCGCAGGCGATCACCGTCGAGCAGGCCGGCACTCGCGGCAGTGGCGACGGCTTGTAGGCGCTGCCATTTGATGAGTGGGATGCCGGGGAATTCGGTGATGGCTAACAGGGTTGCAGGTGCCGGGAAGGCGAAGACGTCGGCAGCTTTGGCGGAGTCGCTGCCGTCGAGGACTATGCGCTGGCCATGCGCACGAGCAATGCGTTGTTTAAGCACAGTGGCTTGTTTCATGGAGATGCGTTGCGACAACACGGCCCAAGCTGCGGCTTCGTACGGCGACGGAAACATGACGGGGCGCAACATGTCGTAGCGCTGTTGCAACTCACCGATGATGCGGTCGCGCTGGCCAATGGCTGCAAAGCCGTGGCCGTCGACATCGAGGGAAAACATGCGTTCGAGTTGGCGGCGGATGCGTGGTTGATCGATCGGTGGCGCGCTATCGGCGAGCGCGGGGCCAGGGACCGTTCCAGGAACCGTCACCGCGACGTGGACATCGGCATCACGGTGGGCTTGCTGCAATACGGCGAACGCGCCGGCAAAACTGCCTTCGGTGGAAAACACGACGCGGACCTCGGCACCTGCGGTAGCCACGGCGGGCGCAGCGGGAAAGCCTTCAATAAAGGTTTTGGCAGCGGCTAGGGAAAATGGACCCAGTGGTTGGATGACAAATTCAAAGGTAGGCATGCCCTAGGTTTGGCATGGCGTTGTGTCAGCCACATGTCAGCTATTATTTCAGACGCCGCGAGCCGCGAGCCGCGAGCCGAGTGCCGAGAGAACGCCGAGAGCCGAGAGCCAAGAGCCGAACGCCAAGAGCCGAGCGCCGTAGCAGTAAGCAAGGACCTTTGGTGTCGCAAAGACGAAATTAACGCAGTGCACAACCGTCGAGTCGAGGCCTGGAGCGCCTGACCCTGCCGTACGCCAAAACCGTGACGCGACCATGACCACATCCTGACTTGATATGACGCCACCCGACGCCCGGCCGGCCCCACACTGCGCCCATGCAGTTATTCCCCAACTCAACGTACGTGCACAAACTCCGGCCGTTGTTACCGGCCAAAACGTTTGCGCCAGCACTATCGCGAGTGTTGTGGTTGCCAACCCATCTTGCGGTGATCGGTGCGATCACTTACGCACTAGCGAGCGGCCAGGTGCCGGCGTTGTTGTGGCCGGTAGCCGCGCTGTTGATCGGCATTAGCTTTTCGGGCATCACATTTTTGGCTCATGAAACGCTGCACGGCGGCGTGGTGCGTAATCGTACGATGCGATGGTTGGTCGGCTGGATTGGACTGATGCCGTTCGTGCTGTCGCCGCGCTTATGGAAGATCTGGCACAACCGCGAACATCACGCTCACACCAATCACGCCACGCTCGACCCCGATAAATATCCAATTTTGCAGGTCTACCAAAACAGCCGTGCGGTGCGCGTGATCACCGATAGTTTTTCGCTGGGCGGTCGCCGCTTGACTGGGGTGTTGAGCATGTTGTTCGGGTTTACTGGGCAAAGCAGCAAAATCTTGATTAGCGCGCATAAACGAGGCTGGATGTCCAAAGCCGATCATCGCATCGCCAAACTTGAAACCGCAGGCGGAATTGCAGTATGGGCAACGGTCGCGTGGTTGGTTGGGCCGTTGGTGTTTTTGTTCAGCTTCGTGCTGCCGCTGATCGTCGCCAACACCATCGTGATGGCGTACATCTTGACCAATCACGGTCTCAATCCGGTAACCGAGATCAATGATCCCTTGGTCAACTCGTTAAGCGTCACAGTGCCACGGGCCTGGGAATTTCTGACCCTCGGCTTTGGCTACCACGTCGAGCACCACTTGTTTCCAGCGATGAGCACCCGCAATGCACCGGCGGTACGCGACCTATTAGAGCAACACTGGCCAGGCCGTTATCAATCGATGCCGCTACGCCAAGCGGTGTTGCAACTGCATCGCACTGCGCGGGTGTATCGCGACGAAGTTACGCTCACCGACCCACGCAGCGGCGCTATCTGGTCAGCCTTGCTGCCGCGCGAACCAGCACTGACTACCAAAGCATAGTCGGCGACAAATTTACGTTGTGCCGCGACCAAGATGAATTCGGCGCATATTCGCAAGGCCTGCGGTTCCGCAGTCCACGGGTCGGCGTGATCACGCAACGTGCCGACGGCATCCTTCATATGAATGATGCGAACCAACGCCATCCAGTGCCATGCTCGCACCGTGACTGAATTTGTGGATGTTGCACCACCTGCAAATCAACGTGCCGACGGCT
>JAYWHS010000341.1:0-4585 GCA_043777635.1 Kofleriaceae bacterium
GCACCGTTGTCGGCGCGTAACTCCAATGGCACGCTGCAAAAGTTCCCGCCTGCACCGGCGGATGTGCCGGGCAAGATGCAGGTGTTTACGTACAGTGATTTTGGCCCGCCAGCGGCAGCGCATGGCTTGTTGGGTTTGGATTGTTACGGTGAATGTTGTTGCAGCAAGCTGACGGATTCTTTTGATGTGCGAGTGGTGGTGTTTGCGGGCGTTGATCGTGTGCAGGTCAGTGCGCGGTTTGTAAGCTCGGCAGAACAAGGTGAGTATCGCTTGGTGGCGTTGCCCGAAGCCCTGGGCTACCTAGAAACAACGCTTGCTCAATTGAAGCAAGACGCGGTTAAAGATCGAATTCAAGCCCTCGAAACTGTGCTGCAAGCAACGCTGCGCAAACTGCGCCGTGACTTTGGCGGGGTCAACACCGGCACAGCACCGTAGTTACGTAGCCTGCTCGATCCACGCCGCTGGGTTGCTGATCAATTCGCGCAACATATCGAGGGCGCGCGCGCAGTAGAAGCCATCTTCAATCCGTTCGTCGTAGGTGTAGCGAAACATCACCGTCTGATTTGCTGTGATGGTGCCGATGGTCACGAACAACGGACAGTTACCGTACTCGAATAAATGGTGGTACGCAGCGTCGATACCAAGGCTGCCAAGGTTGGCTAAAAAGACGCTGGTGTACATTGGATCTGGGCCAATGAGCGAACGTGGCGCCAGCCCTTGGCGGTCGAGCCAACCCAAAACGCTGATGGCAAACGACAACATCGGTGCCGGTAATTTCAAAAACCAGTGCAACTCACGATCAATGCGCGAAACTGCATCAGATTTGGCTTGGCCAATGTCGGATGTGAGTGAGCTAACCAATGTCTGAAATGTTTCACCAGCGGGAAAACCACGTTTGACCGTGGCGATTGGGGCATCGTCGCGCATCGCTTTTTTGGCGGCAAATGTCATAAAGATGCCGGTTCGGTCGTAGATCTTTTTGCCGGCGATGAAGCGATTAAGGTGGGGCCGTTCGCGCAGCACGTGGGCGAACGCATGCAGCACGATGTGAAAAAGCGTGGCGCGCCCGGTTGGCGCGTCCGGCGCAGCACCGTTGAGCTGACGAAGATTCCACGCGGTGAGCCATGTCAGCGTTGCGCTAACGTCGATGGTTTGTTCGAACAGCACGGCTGATTCCGCTTTGCGTGTCATCAAAAACGGCATGATGCGTCGATACGGCGGGACTTTCGCTAGAGTTCCATCTGGACGGCCAAACATACTGGCATTGTGCCATGCATGGTTCGTTATAATTCGGTGGTTGGCACCAGAAATACCGCGCCTTCGTAGGTATCGGCTTCGTGATACGTGGCAGCCAACCACAACCCGGCAGCACCGGCGCTGGTGCCCATCGGCAAGCCGTATGGGTCGCGATCGAACAAGCGGTCTTTGAGTTCGGCTGCAAAGCTGCCATCTTGGTTGTAGATTTCGACCTTTTTACAATTGTTATCAATCACGCAGATTTTGTCGCCACAACGGGTGACCGCGCTGGCATAACAAAAGCCGCCGGGCGCAAAACTGTTGGTACTCTTGATGCTCACTTCGGTGCGTTGGCCACCGGTATCGAGCGCAATAATGGTCTTTGAATCTCGATCGCTTTTGAACCACAGCTGATCTGCAACACTGTAGATCGTGCCACTTCCGGCTTTGAGCTCGGTGGTCGCACATTTGTTGCGCAGATTCACGTTGTACACTTGGCCACCGCCAACGTAGGTATTGCGGTGAGCGGCTGCGATGGATCTAACGCTTTTCAGGTTCGGACAAACCGCAGTGGTGCGGTTGCCGTCGATGCGATACACGCCGAGCAAAAAATCGAACGCATAGATGGCCTTTTTCCCATCGGAGGCCAGCGACCATGTTGGGCCACCCGAGCGAAACGCCACTGGGCCATCGAGAGACTGCGCCGTCGGTTTATCTACCGGCGGAGCCAACAAGCCGTTGCGGCCAAAGTCACGGTCGAGTTTGAGTGTACAACCACGGTCAAACACTGGTTGGTATCGTCGAAATCCAATATCGTCACTGATGTACAAGCGGCCATCGTCACTCATGGCCAACGATAAAACATTCTTGGCCGACAGCGGGTCGCCTTCGATCGCACAGCGCAACGCGGTACCGGGCAAATTTTTACGTGGGCCTGGCAGCGCAATCGAAATCGTATTGGTCGCAGCGTCGAGTTGCGCTGGCGGCGCACCAGCCGCACCGTCGCTATTTTGGGTTGCAGCATTAGGTGCGGCTGAACCGCCATTCCAAGGATCACTACTGCCGACGGCGGCGGGTTGCGCCGGTTGCGCGCGAGCCGCTTCGTCCTGATTTTTGGTTTGGCTACAACCAAGTAGCAACGGGACAAGTACAAAAATCTGTGACAAATACATGATGCATCGGCGCATGGCAGCAAACCTTTCAAGTTGTCGTCGTCGCGACTTGAGCTTCGCTACTTCATGCGGCGTGCCAGCATGGATCTGCCTTATGCGCAAACCTGCCACCGCTGCACACTGCGAACGATGACGACCTGCCAAGTTGCGCTGCCAAGCGTGACATTCCGCGCCAAGATCGGCAGCGACGGTTGGCGGGTCGCTACTCTTGCCCGTCGTGGTGCTCAAGCTCGCGCAGTTTTGCTTCGAGCTCCGCGATACGATCCGATAATACTTTGACGTCTTTGTTCACGCCAGCGAACGGCGAGATGCCTTCAATCGCGCTTCGGATTTTGTCGTCGACGCGTTTTTGCCATTCGTCGAGGGTATTTTTGGAATCGTCAACCCATGCCCGTAGTGCTGCAAGATTGCGTTTGCCGGCGGCGGCGTCTTCACCTGCGGCATCAAGCGGTGCGGCGTCCGGTTCAACCGGGGCGGCATCTTCGTCTTGGTGTTTTTTACCGGGCAAAATGCTTTGCACGCGGCGCTGGGCTTCAGCGAACCACTCGCCACCATTTTGAATGATGTTGCGCATCGTCGCCAACGGCATGAACGAGCGCTGCTTTTTTTCTTCTTCAAAGATGATCTGCGCCAACGTCACCGTGGTCAGGTCTTCTTTGGATTTGTTGTCGATGATTTTTACATCATCGCCATTGCGAATCATCTCGCTGATTTGTTCGAGGGTGACGTAGCGGCTGTGTTCGGTGTCATACAGCTTGCGGTTTGCGTAACGCTTGATGATTCGAGTTTGAGGCATAACCACTCCGCGCGTGGGCCGTACATACGACCGGTAATTACTGGGTAACATGCTATGGCGCAGCGCGGCAACTGTGCGAGACTGTTAGCAGTCGTGCAACCGTCGCGTTTTGTGGTCGCCGTCATTGCGCTGCCCGATTCCAGTATGCGGGTCAAAGCGCTGGCGGATGCGTTGCATCAAGCGATGGCTGGGCCGGTGGCGCTGCCAGGCGAGGACATTTGGGCTGCGATGAATGCCTGGGTCATGGCGTTTGCCGATGCGCTCGCAGCAGCACGAAACCGCACCGTCGTCGATTCGACCGTGCAACTGCACGCAGCGATTGCACTTGAGACCGTGACCCTGGTGATGGCGTCGTCTAGTCTATCGTATACCGTGCGCTCGGCGCTGTACGACCGGGCCGTGGTTCTCGCCAAGCCGGAAATTGCGCGGTTGTTGTTTACAGCAACTGCCACTGACCCAGTTACGTTGCGTCGGCTCAAGGGTTTGGATGCCGAGCGACCACTGCGACCGCGCGGCCGGGCGTTAAGCTTGGGCGAGCGCAAATCGTTGGCTCGGACCCACTCGCGCGATAGCTTGTTATTGATCGCAAAAGATCCGCACCCCTCGGTGATTGCGATCATCCTCGATAACCCGCATTTAACTGAACCCGATGTGGTGCGAATCGCCTCGGCCCGGCCGGTGATGGCTGAAGCACTCGAACTCATTGCGAATCATGTGCGTTGGCGGACGCGCACAGCGATTAAACGCGCGGTCGTATACAACCCGTACGCGGCTGTTGCCACTGCGCTGCGCATGATGACCACGTTGGCGATGCATGATGTCCGTGAGCTACGCGATAGCGGGGCGTTGTCGCCGCCGCTGCAAGCCCACGCTGAGTTGTTATTAGGTTTACCGCCGTCGGTGGGCTAATGCCAATGCCGCTCACGTAAGGAATGTTGGTGAAATCATCGGTGATTGTAGGGACGGCAACGGAGCCTTGCCGACGACGCACCAAGCCGAACAGCGGTAACAAGTTGCAGTGAGAGTTCGTAGGCGATAAAGCGCGCAGGACCGCGACCGGATTTCAAGCAATCGGGCCACGCGGCGGCCCGCCTCAGGCGACTGATTTTTGGGGGTGGCAGCACCCTGGGGGATCCAGCCCCAGGTTTTCAGGCCTGGCTAGTTCGCTGGTCGGAGTTCTTGAGTTCCTGCTTTTGGTCAGGCCAGTCGCTCTTTGCAAAAATGCAGGTTGGCAAAAACTATCGGCTGGCAAAGGAGTTAGCAAAGTCCATGAGATCTGCATCAACCTGTGCGCAGTTGGCATCACAAGTGCACATGGCTATGGGCATGTCGTCCACATCATTCCGGTCTTACCGCTTCCTCGCTGCTTTCCTGCTCGCCA
>JAYWHS010000342.1:0-16716 GCA_043777635.1 Kofleriaceae bacterium
ATTCAATTTTCCGTAGGTGAGCGGCATTGGGACTAGGCTGTACAAGTCCGCGCTAGAATGTATTTACACCATCCGGTAGCATCGGTACATGCAGCGTGGATGCTTGATCGTGCTTGGCGTTTTAACATGTAGTGCAAGCGCGTCCGCCGATACCGAGTTCCACGGATGGACGCATTGGAAACGTGCAAGCAAGCCCGACTCCGACGCGGCGTTGCCACAAAAAGTTCAGACCGGCAATGTGCGTAAAGGCCGGATGATCGGGCATTGGACGGCGAAAGACAAATGGTATCGCGGCGCCGGTGACCTGATTGCAGGCAACGGCGCGTGGGAAAGCTTCTACGTCGACGGTGGTGTGCTGGCCCGCGGCAACATCAAAAACGACCTACCCGAAGGACCATGGATAATGTTTCACCGCAGCGGCCAAATCGCTGCGATCGGAAAATTCAAACAAGGCAAACGTGACGGTGCCTGGACATTTTACTTCGATGACGATGCGCATACCGACCTCGCGACCGGCGCGTTCAAACGAGGTGAGCTGGTTGGGGTTTGGAAACATTTTGGCCCTAAAGGTGAAGTCATCGCAACGACCGAAGCCCGCACGCCTAAAGGTTGGCGCGGCACCGGATTTTTGCTCACCGTGATGAACTTGCCTGACGGCCTGCATCGCCAAGTACATGTGAACGAGATCAACGACGATGCGCGACGGCTTGAAACCCTGTGGTCAGCGCAAGAGCGTATCTATGTTTTCGAATATCAAGACCCCAAACCCGAGGAGCGCACCATTTATATCGACCAAGATGGGTTTCGCTTACGTAAACGCCCCAAAGGTTGGACTGCGGCGGCGTGCAGCTGGGACGCGTCAGAAAAACAAACCGCGCGCAAAGGCGATTTGATCGAATTTCACGCCAGCATCGCAACCCCGCCGGGCAACGATGAAGCACCACAGCGATATTGCGACAAAGAAGTGGCGATGGCCGCGGACCGCAGTGCACGCATTGAAAGTTTGGTCACTGCGGTCGATGCAGAACGCATCGCACCCCCAGATTTCATGCGCGACTATGTGTTGTCGGGTTTCGAAAATGCAGCCAAAGCGGCGGAACGTAAAGCCAATGTGCCTGACCTGGTGCAAATCCTCGACAACGCGATGGGCGTAGACTTCGAAGTGGCCCACATTGATCAGCCATTCATTCGGATCTTTGCCACGTTGCCGGGATACGCACTCAAATAGCCTGGCGCGCCAGCGCGGTAGCAACTGTCCGCGTGCCGGACCAGCGCGGGGGGTGGCTGCCAGCGCGGTAGCAGCTGTCCGCGCGGCGGACATATTGCCGTGCTGCGGGTCCAGCTGTCCGCGCTGCGGACATATTGCCAGCCGTGTGGGTATCAGCCGTGTGGGTATCAGCTGTCCGCGCTGCGGACATATTGCCGTGCGCTGCGGACATATTGCCGTGCTGCGGGTATCAGCCAGCCGTGTGGGTACAGCTGTCCGCGCTGCGGACATATTGCCAGCCGTGCAGCCGTGTGGGTACCAGCCGTGGGTACCAGCTGTCCGCGCTGCGGACATATTATTGCCAGCCGTGTGGGTATCAGCCAGCCGTGTGGGTACCAGCCGTCCGCGCTTCGGACAGCTAGCCGCGACGCAATTTGCGCCAGGCGTCTTTGGCTGCAGCCACGCCCAGCGAACGGGCTTGCCGAATCCAGCCCGTGGGTGCAACGAGAGCCAGCGGCGGAGCGTGGGAACTGTGCGACGGTGCTGCAACGCTCGATGTCCCTGACGGCGCAAGATTGCCGGCCCAGGGAACATCACCAACGCGCGGTGCAGACGCAGCGGCCAGTGATGCAGCCGTGATCGCGACCGCTGGGGCGACCGCTGGTTGGCGCAACGTTTCACCAACGATACGCACGACCACGGCCCAGCTAGCTGGTTTAAGCAGCGGACGCAGGCCATCGATCACCGCGTCGATCGGCAGCGGGGCACCACCGTCCGATAACCGGACACGTTTGCCGCGCGCTTGGCTAAATAGCTCAGCGAGGGCAACGCTTTGCAAAACATCGGTTGGGGCTAACCACAACCAGCCGGTATTGCTCAGCCGTTCAAATTCAGCGCGGCGCTCTTGCACCAAGGCCCCGCTCCGGGCGTCCGCTCGTTCGCTCCATTCTTGGGCCCAGGATTCGGCCAACGGAAAACGCGCTTCGCGCACCAACACCACACGCCCGCTTTTGGCGAGCTCGATGCCTTTATTGAGCGCTGCAACCACCGAGCTATGATGCAAGCCGGTGATGAATAACAACGTACACGGCAGATCCGGCTTGCGCTGGGCGTGCGGCTCAGCGACCCGCACTTCAATAATTACATGGCTGCGTTCTTGCCGCGTCTCGCTCACGACCCCGTCGACAAATGACAACGCCGCACTCAACGCTTCGGCCAATTGGGTATCGTCGCACGGCAACTGTTCGGTGGTTCGACGTGCCAGCTCATCGGCGATGCGCTCGGTCTCATATTGCCAAACATGGGCAATACTCGGTGCTGGCGGCGTGGTCGACCGACTTGTCCGTGGCATCGGTGCCGAAATCGGCGCAGCAAGAGTTCCAGCGACAATCGCTGGCACGATCCCACCGATGGCGACCACGGACCCCGCATTGGCAGCTTCGCCAAGCGCGGAGGACCGACTCGCGCTCGCAGCCACGGGTGCCAGCACCTCTGCGCGTTGAATACCCCGGCTCGCATCCAACAACTCAGCTAACAATTTGCGCGGTGTCAGCTCAGCTTCAGACAGCAACATGTCCAGCCGATGCCCGCCCAACGGCAACGGATACACCGGCCCGGCGCCATTGTACAAACTACCGTGCCACGCCCGCAGCAGTGCTTCGCGTTGGTCACGGTTCGGTGAATGGATCACCATTACGTCGTGCGCAACTCGCGATTGCTGCGCCAAGCTTAAGCGTGGCGCAATATTTTGAGTCCACTCCTGCGTCACCGCTAGCTGCACAATGGTTAAGCCAGGCACCGTATCAACTAACTCAGCAATGACATTGCCGTAAGCCAACACACGGGTATCGTTATCACCGGCTAGATTTTCCAACTGATCAAACACAATCACCAAAGGCGCAATGGGTGCAGCGATAAAAGCTACCACCCGCAACAACACCAGCACGTCGCCTTCGCTGAGCATGCGGTCCGCAACAGAGCGCGGCTCGCGCCCAGACAACCACGCCAGTTCGGCCCAACGCTCAGCGCCAACTCGTGCGGCCACCGTGAGCAGCGCAGTTATAAGATGCGCGGCTGGCTCGGCATGAGGTAGCCGTTCCACAATGCCCACCACAGCTTGTTCGACTTGTTGCGCCCGTTGGGTGGCGCTCAGGCCAGCGGTGTCGCCGACCCAATGCGCGGTGAGCGTAGCCAGTTGAGTACCTGCACACAATTGGTCAATGGTTGCGGCCAGGACATCGCGTGGCGCCAGGCCAAGCCCAAAGTACGGCCGTAACAATACCAGAGTAGGCCGCCGACCTTTGCGATGCCGTAACCGCGCAAACAAATGCGTCTTACCGCCACCGGCTGCGCCTAACACCACATATGCGCGGGTCAAAGGCACTTTAGCGCGGGTGTCAGCCGCCCGCGCACCGGCCGCCCGCGCACCGCTCGCCACAGCTTCAATACGCGCCGGTATGCGGGTGTCCGCAATTCGGGTGTCAGCCGCCCGCGCACCGGCGTCAACGCGGGTGTCAGCCGCTCGCGCACCGGCCGCCACAGCTTCAATGCGTGCCGCAAGCACGCCAGACAGGTCGGCATTCACGGCCGCCACGTCAATGAGGTCATCCGCAAACGGTTGCGCCTGCAGCGACAGCTCCGCACTAGGCAGGCTGGACGAGGCGTTTAACGACATTCACGCTTGGTATCATGGCGGTCTGAGAGTGCGACGACCGCCGTATCATTGACCCGCGCGGCACACGCGTCGCGATCGCCGCCACCAGGCTTCCAAGGCGCGTGGCAACCTCAGATTTGCAGCAGGGTTCGCAGACCCCGTGGGACTACGATTGCGACCCAACGTGGGCAGCAAAGATGAAATGCGTTTCAGGATCGGCCTGGTGACACCAGTACATCGTCTGTCTCCGGCTAGCGCAGTTGCCAGCACGCGCCGTTCCTTGCCTCGCAAGTAGCTTAACTACCTGAATTTACGTAACCCACTGCCGATCTGCGATGCAACGTAAAGGTGGCACACGCGCTGCAATAGTGGTTCGCATCAACCGCCACCTCCCATCCTCGCTACCGGAGACCATCGCCATGAAAACTCGCAATATCACCACCGCCGCTCTGCTTCTCGCTCTTGGTTCGATGGCCGCTTGTGCCGCTGATGCACCGGGTGGGATCGACCCAAATAATCCTGATAACCCACCTGGGCCAGACGACGTCACCAACTTGTCGCTGGGCGGTAAATTCGAAATCAACAGCAAATTTGATATCGCCACCAACATGCCTGGCACCGTTGGCGATGTGTTCCGCGAAATCGTCGATGCCACCAACGGCACCTCGGATCCTGCCGAGTACTTGATCATGAAAGCCTTAGAGCAAATGCCAGCTGGCTCGCTCAAGAACTCTTTGCAAGGCGCCGTACCGTTTGTGTCGGGCTACCTCAACGACCGCTTGGTTGCGTTTGCCCCAGACTTCGTTACTAAGATGAAACTCATCGGTGCCACCCTCGACGACGCCACCAAAAACTTCGGCTTGATCTCCGAGCTCAATGTCTCTGGTGCACCAGGCGCCCTGACCTCGGTCCACACCTTGACTGGCGTCGAATTCAAAATCCAAAACAACCAGATTCCATTCATGTTCGCGGATTACAACAGCCCGAACGTGGTCGCCAGTGGCGTCGGCATCAAGCTCGACACCAGCGGCAAAGTCACCATCAACGATCACAAACTGCCCCTGAGCTACGGCAAAGTGGTGCGCATCGCCCTCGACGAAGCTGTGATTCCATTGGTCGATTCGCAAGCCCGCAATCTCAACGAATTGTTCACCAACCTCGTCGATTGCCAACAAGTTGGCATCAAGATCGCCGAAGCCCTTGGCATCAACTCACCAAGCGCCTTTGAAAGCGCTTGTAACGGTGGCTTAACCCTGGCCGCGGGCGCCATCTACAACAAGATCAACGCTATCGATGCTGCTGCGCTCGATTTCAAAATCAACGGCACCGCCAAATGCAGCGATGCCAACCGCGACGACAAATGCGACAAAATTGACCGCGGCTCATGGGGCGGCAAGCTCGGCTACGCTGGCGTCGATGCCAACCTCGCCACTGCAACGTTTTCCGGCAAGAGCATGTAAGTACCAACGCTGCGACACTACAACTATGAGGGCGCAGCTACAATAAGTTCGAGGACGCGGATCGCGAGTCCGTGAAATCGAGGATGGCTGGAGCGGCTGCACCAATGGTGGTGTGGCCGTTTCCTTTTTCGGCGCGGCCGTGTCGGCGGTTCGAGGCCACTGCCAACAGCGGTTGATGGATCGGCCTGATGACACCAGCGAATCGCCGGTCTCCGGCTAGCGCACTGGCCAGCAGGTGAGTATCGAGCTGCGATAAACTCCTAAGCTATTGGAATCTATGTAGATGTAAGCGATCGGCAGTGCAACGTAAAAGTGGCACACGCGCTGCAATAGTGTCTGGCATCAACCGCTCACCATCCTCGCTACCGGAGACCATCGCCATGAAAACTCGCAATATCACCACCGCCGCTCTGCTTCTCGCTCTTGGTTCCATGGTCGCTTGCGCTGCCGACGCCCCTGCCGGCACGGATCCAAATAACCCAGACAACCCAGATGGTCCAGACGACGTCACCAACCTGTCGATGGGCGGGCTGTACGAAATCAACAGCAAATTTGATATCGCCACCAACATGCCTGGCACCGTTGGCGATGTGTTCCGCGAAATCGTTGATGCCACCAACGGCACCTCGGATCCTGCCGAGTACTTGATCATGAAAGCCTTAGAGCAAATGCCAGCGGGCTCGCTCAAGAACTCATTGCAAGGCGCCGTACCGTTTGTATCGGGCTACCTCAATGACCGTTTGGTTGCATTTGCGCCAGACTTTGTCACCAAGATGAAACTTATCGGCGCGACCCTCGACGACGCCACCAAAAACTTCGGCTTGCTGTCCGAGCTCAACGTCACCGGCGCCCCAGGCGCACTGACCTCGGTCCACACCTTGACAGGCGTCGAATTCAAAATCCAAAACAACCAAATTCCATTCATGTTCGCCGATTACAACAGCCCAAATGTTGTGACCAACGGCGTCGGCATCAAGCTCGACACCAGCGGCAAAGTCACCATCAACGACCACACGATGCCCCTGAGCTACGGCAAAGTGGTGCGCATCGCCCTCGACGAAGCCGTCATTCCTTTGGTCGATTCGCAAGCCCGCAATCTTAACGAATTGTTTGTGAACCTGGTCGATTGCCAACAAGTCGGTATCCAAATCGCTGCGGCACTCGAAATCAATTCGCCAAGCGCGTTTGAAAGCGCTTGCAACGCTGGCTTAACCCTCGCTGCGGGCGCCATCTACAACAAGATCAACGCCATTGATGCGTCGGCCCTCGAATTCAAAATCAACGGCACCGCCAAATGCAGCGATACCAACCGCGACAACAAATGCGACAAAATTGATCGCGGCTCATGGGGCGGCAAGCTCCGCTACGCTGGCGTCGACGCCAACCTCGCCACCGCAACGTTTTCGGGCAAGAGCAGGTAAGTACAACGCTGCGACGCTGCAACTATGTGGGCGCAGCTACAACAAGTTCGAGGCCACGGATCGCGAGTCCGTGAAATCGAGGATGGCTGGAGCGGCTGCACCAATGGTGGTGTGGCCGTTTCCTTTTTCGGCACCGGCACCCAAGCCGTTCGAAATCGCCTTGCCTGCTCGCTGTCAACCGGCAACGGATTTCTGCAGCGAGTTGGCACATCGAGCGGGCGCCGATTCCATCAAAGGAACCGGCGCCGAAAAAACCGCCACCGCAGCACCATGCTGCGGCAGCCACCCCCGCCCTGTTGGCCGTCCGTCAAGATCCACAAAACGGGGACAAGCTGATGAATTGCGAGAGCGAGGCCAGCTTGGACAACGCACCAGAAAGCGTCATCCGCACAGTACGCGGCCGTAAAATCAGGTACTTGCAGCGGCCCGCATACCCGATTGTGAAGCGCCGTTGACGCAGGTGAGTGTGAAAAACACTCTGCCGTGCCGCTGGCGCACACGCTGAGTTATGGTGCGCACCATCAGTATGAAGCAGGTACGGACAGCGACGTCAAAAAAGCCTACCAGCCTAACGGTGATCGGTCCGCCCGCTGAAGTAGCGCCATCGCCTGCCTCCGATGCAACGTACGATCGAGTGCGTAACCACAAAACCGCATTGCGCGGCCTGCTGGTCGAAGCGCTGCAAACCGCCCTAGCGTCAGCGCATGCCGCCTATCGCGCAGCGATCGAGGGTGCCACCCATGCAGAAGCCAAAGCGGAAAACAGCAAGGACACGCGTGGCCTTGAGCAATCGTATGTCGCGCGCGGCCAAGCGCAACGGGTGGCCGAATTAGAAACTGGGGTAGCGACCGTTACCACCATGACTGTTGAGCCACACCCATCCGGGCCGGTGCGCATCGGCTCACTTGCAACAGTTCGCGATCAACACGACGGCCGTACCGCACACTATTGGATCGCGCCCGCAGGTGGTGGCAGCACGCTTATCGACCCCAGCCCGACCGGCCACCGAGAAATTATCGTGCTCACTCCGGTATCACCGTTGGGTCGAGCCTTGCTTACCCGCATCGTTGGCGATGAAATCACTCTCGGTGAAGGGGCCACCCAACGGTTGCTCGATCTTGAAGCAATCGCGTAGTCGCGCCGCAGCGACGCGGCACTTACAAAAACGATCCAAAGTGCGCCGGCAGACTTGGTAAACTCGGCGGCGGCTTGGCATCAAGACGTGCGGCCGGAGCGCAGCACGAAATAAATATACTGGCCATCAAACACGATGCCGTTGAAACCGCGCGCCGCATGGCCGTTGTATGACGGAACTAAATATAATGCCGCTCACGTAAGGGATCTGGGTAAAATCCTCGGTACTCGTAAAGTCTTACTCAGGACGTCGGACGACGAACCTCGGCTCACCGCGCTCAAAACATGCGCAACGCACGCGGTGCCGTGGTCATCGCAGCAACCCGACCGGCCAAGGCCCGCGCCGCGCGATCCGCAAGACCATCGAAGCCGCAACCTTGTGCGATGTCGAGCACTGCTTCAACTTCGAAAGCGGAGGCGAGTGCGATGTCGAAGCAGCGACGACGTGACGGTGAGCGATCTCGCTCCCAGCATGCGCTGGTTCGCTCCATGATGGGCAAGGTACGCCGAGCCTTCGCGCACGTTGAGCGCGATGCTGATGGCGGCGCGGCGGCCCTGATCGGCCCGAGATGGAGCGAACCCAGCGAACGCTGGGGAGCGAGGCAACCCGTTGCGCATGTTACGAGCGCGGTGGCCCGAGGTTCGTGGTCAGAGCGCCGAGTACGCTCAAGACGACCTAAGAAAGCGTAGGCGTTTCGATCACGCACGCTTACGTGATCGGCATTGGAACTAAATATATATAACGCCCATCAAACGCAGCACCAACAAACCCACTGGCTCCGGTATTCACCGTTGCGGTATCGAACGTGGCCCACAGACCGGGTGCGGTCACATCATTGTAGGTTGCCGCCTGACTATCTTGATTGCCATCACGAACGCCGCTGTCATCAACACCATTGAGCGGATCAACTTCGACGCGGCCGCCGCCGTGCCCGCCAGCGAACAGCGCAAGCAACGTAACCGCAGCGACGATTACTCGAGCCATCATAATGCTACGCTGACATATCTAACCGCAATGATCCACGGTCACGAGGTCAAGGCATCGTGTGGGCAAAGCCACGCTGTACGATTCACCGCAATGAACGACACACCGTGACAATGAATTCCATTAAAAGAAGCTAGCGCCGACGGTGAGTGCCACATTGTATAGTTGAATGTCATCTTTGTAGAACGACGTCGCAGCGCGTAGGCCAACGTCAATCGCAAATTTTGGCGCGGATAACACTTCAATGCCGACACCAACAACAAAGCCCGGCACCGTATCGGTTTCACTCACGACATTCGCGATCGAGAGGTCGTACTCGGCGGTGGCGCGCGCCATACCAAGCCCGCCTTCAAGCCAAATTTGCGGTGCCAGCCAGCCACGCGCTGTCACGGCTGCCATGGTTTGGGTGGTCTTGATGCGATCTTCGCGGTGCGTCATGCCAGCTAAATCAAGCGCAATCGCAAGCCGTGGTGTCACCATGATGCCGGCACGCAGGTTGAGGCCACCAGCTTCGGCCGCGCCGTCGCCATTACAATCACCACCGTCGCTGGTCTTGCAGCCGAGGTGCCCAAACATCAATGCGCCGCCCAACGTGACGCCATCGCGTGCTGAGTCTGGATCAGCCTGCCCAACTGCGGGCGCAACCACCAACAGCGCTCCGCCAACCAATGCAGCAACACTACGATAGTGACTATTCATATTTTTCATAACGTAAACTTTCTGCAACCGAAAACTCAACGAGCACCCTCAAATCCAAAGTTCGATCAGTACTAGGAGTTGCTACGACCGCGATGCATAACAAACGATGCAACTGCAAGAATCACAGCGACGATAAACGTAATGCGAGCCGCATCGACCGCACTGCCGGCAATGCCGCCAAAGCCAAAGACCGCAGCGACAATCGCGACAACAAAGAACATAATGGCCCAATTAAACATAACGACTCTTTTCGTGGAATTTTCTAGTGAACGATACGTTCACGGTAATCCACGATGCGTGCCAACGCCGAACCTCCGCTGCACCGCCGCGCGGGGCGATTGCAGCATCGAGTTGTGGCACCAGCGCTCAGTGTCGCGCTGCGCCCACCAATGCCGATTACGTACGGGAGCTGGGTGAACTCTGGGTAAAATCCTCAGTAATCGTGGATCTTACTCTGACCTCAGCCGACGGACATCGGTCGACGGCGACGGCGCCTTACCAACGACGCACCAAGGCAATGGTCATCGCTGCAACGCGACCGGCCAAGGCTCGTGCCGCGACCAAGACCGTCGAAGCCGCAACATTGTGCGATGTCGAGTACTGCTTCAACTTCGAAAGCAGCAGCATGCGCATTATCGAAGCAGCGACGACGTTACGGTGCGCTGGTAAAGTACGGCAGGTTGTTTACCCAGCTCAGCGCGCCAGCTCAGCGCGTCGGTTCCGCACGTCGAGCCGCTGCAACTGCATCCCACAGCTCGCGCAGTTCCGCAGCGTGCGGCAGCAGCGCACTTTCAACTTCCACCATCAGTGGCGGCGTTACCAGCTGCAACCGAAAGCCAATCGGCACGGTCGTATCAGCCGCAACGCGGCCTGGCAACCTGCGCATGCTTGGCAGCGCCAGCAAATGGTTGATCCGCCCAAGCAATGCGGGAGCCACAAGCACAGGTGCGGCGACCACCGTCGACGGTTTCTGCACGCCCTGAACTTGCATGGCACCGGTGCTATCAATTGTAACAGTTTCACGCGCTGCAATGAACGGCCCTGTTACCGCGATAGTCCAACCTAGCTGCGCTGGCTGCTCACGCAATGTTGCTCGATAGCTTGCAACCACCTGGTCAGCAAATTTCTGCAACGCGCTTGCTGTTGTAGTGGCCACGACGGCGGTTGGATCCGAACTTTCAAGGTCAGCCGGAATATCGAGCGTAGCAACTCGCTGCCCGCCTGGCCAAGCCAAGGTAATTTGCAGGCGAGGACCACCATCGTCCGGCGGCTCAGGCGCTGTTAAAAACGCAGCACTAGCCACCAGGTCGCGCAACTGTTGAGCGTGGCGGTCGCTGAGTTTCCAGCGACCATAGTCAACACCATGTTCGCGCCACGCAAAGTTTCCGCCGATTGATGTATCAAAACTATAGTCAGCGGTCCGCGCAACCGCCTTACCCGACGAGGCTGCAACTTGCCCGGCGAAACGCTCAACATGTAATTTCCAGTTACGCAACGCGACCACAGGCAAATTCGTTGGATTTGCAGCATCGGGCAACGCGGCCGAAGCTGCACCTCGTCGGTTATCAACGGCGCTGTTGCCAACACCAGAGCCGGCGTGCGCCGAACTTTCACGCGTACGGGATCGTGATCCTTGTTGACAGCCGATCGTCCACGCCAGCGACGCCGCGACCACAACGCCCCAACAAAAACTGGTACCTCGCTTGGGTGCGGCGCAAATGCTTGGTTGCATTACTGCACCACAATTTCTACAAACGTTTGGCCCTGCACCGACGACAGCATTGACGAATCGATGATCACCAACTCACCTTCCACGGTGGAAAAATCAAATCGAATGCCATTGATAAACACAATGGGTTGTCGCTGAAGTTGTTGCAACATCGTCGGTAGGCGTATCCGCAATTCATTCATCACGAGTTCATGACCAAAAAACACACGCATTTTGTGGGCATCATAGCTCAACGCAAACTCCGGCCATTGAACGGCAAAATCACCGACACCGAACGCCGGCGCAATCTTCGCAGAAAATGCAGCAGCTTGATAACCCACCAACCCAGGTAGGCTACGCAACACCGAGGCGTGGGCGTGGGCATTGAGTGCGGGGTAGGCGGCTTCACGCAATGCGACACACCCACCGCATTCAGCTTGCGGCGCTTGATACGACCCCGGCCCTGTCCACATGCCATACCACAACGCGGGATAACGCTGCGCATGAGCAAACAGCGACGAGCTTTGCATGGCTTGCCAAGCCCGGTCCCAGAAATTGAGCCGCACCCAGGCGTCGACCAACCAAGGTGTCAACGACAATTGCACAACATCAAGATCCGGATCGCCAGGCACCACGCCAAGCGCGCCACCCGGCACCGGGGTTGCGATCTTAGGGCCGATCGATGTCTGCAACATCGCAGCGAGGCGCGTTGCCGTGCCGAACAAATCACCTGCGTCGAGCAGGCCGGCGTTGATCGCCAGCAGATTGGGTTCGAGATACACATTTTCTGCACCCAACGGATTGCCGCCGTTGGTAAAGCCACGCAAAAACCAGCTACCGGTCCAACCGTGTTGTTGCAGCAACGCAAGCTGCGATGTCACTTGGGCCCGCATTCGATCGTCTAGACTCGCCGGATCAGTACTGGTGCCGAGGTAGTCCGCCAAGATCGCAAACCCAAGTGCGGCATAGCCAACATTCACCGTCGAAGCCGCACCGGTAGACGTCGCTGGCTCGCGCGCTGTCGCTAGCACCCCCGATGATGAATCACCTGTTCCAAGTGGTAACAAACCGAGTGCGCCAAACAACGTTGGCCGCTGATCAAACATCACCGACAAATGATTTTGCAACGAGCTACGCGCATTGAGCTGGGTTGGCCAAAACGTCAGCCCACGACTCAACACCGCGACGTCCCGGCTAGCGGCCACGTAGCGCGCTAGCATTGAGGGCAAAATGAAATAGCCATCAGTCCGCGCCGTGTTGCCAGGTGGATCTGCGACTAGCCCAATACCGGTATACGCCGAAGCGAACCGAGCCGTTGCGGAATTTGGCTCTTTGACGTGCAATCCGAACCCGCTTTCAAGATTTTCAAATGCAGCGTCACCGTCGATAAACGTCAACGCATCGGCGACCATTGCCAAGTCGCTCGGCGTGCCTTCGAGCCCATCGACAAAACGGCTTGCGCCGGCTTGGCCAACGATGCGGCGGCTGCGCTGACGGTCAAAACCGATCAGTGCTTGCAGCATATAGCTCGACCACGCAAGCTCGCGTTGCATCGCTGCCGCGTTGGCCGCATTGGGAAAGGCGGCATACACCAAGCGCGGCAACCACGCGGCGGCGGCGGTTGCACTTGATTGTCCGTTGCTGTTGCTGTTGCGAAAGTCGATCAACCGCTGCACCGCCGTTTCATCGGGCCCCACCGTGCCAAACAGAAACGATTTGGTGACCCGTTGCCGGGCTGGCACCGTTACCGAAATTCGCAACCCCAACAGCCCCGGTTGATTAGCGCCTGCGATGTCCAAATTGCGTGCCGATATGCGACCTTGGTTGTTCACGCGGGGCAACGTGGTGCGCGACGCATCAGGCCACAGCTCGCTGTCTACCAACCATGCCGAGTCCGGCGCGTCGTTGGGATCAAGCGGTGCAAGAAACATCGTATCAGGATACTGGTCAAGCAGGGCCGGGCTCTCGTAGACCAGCGTCGGCACAAGCTGCTGCGTAGTAATCGAAGCGATGCGGGTGCGTGGATCGTAGGCCACGCCATGGCGGAACTGCGCCATGACATCGCGCCGGGCTCGCTGTTTTTCTAAGGCCGAAATACCGGGGGCCGTGAGCGCTGTGCTGTTGACAGCTTCCGGCGCCATGGTGCTCGGCCAGGTAGCCTGGGCCAACAACTGCGAGATATTAATATCGTACAACTCCGCAAGCCCCACGGTGCGGATGTAGTCGCTGGTATTTTCAATGGTGACTTCGCTGACCAACGCGCGGCGCAATGACGCCGCATAAACCCGCCGCGTCACCAACAGCTCGCCAATTGTAGTGACCGATTCCGTGTAACCTACGCCAAAACGTTGTTGTTGCAACGTTCTGGCCTCTGTCACTGGCAGATCTGCGAATTGCAACGAATGCACCACGTCGTCGTCGATAACGTAGCTCAGCGCGCCGCCTAGTTGCGCTGGAAAATCGGGTCGCGCTGGATCTGCCAAGGTTTCGCGATGCACCAAAAACTTGCTGCCGCGCGCCGACGAAAACACATCGAGCCCACCACCAGCATGCGCGATCGCCATCGTGCCGTAGCCATCGCCAACGATGTGCACCGGATCTTCAAGTACACCTAGCTGCGTCGGCGTGATTTCGCAGCGATAGTCGCCGCGCAATTCAAATGCTGGCAACCCAACATCGTCGATCGCCCATTGGCCAAAGTTGCCACCGCCCAGCGCACACGGCGTGAGCGCCGACGGTCGGGCCGCGTTGGGTGGCGCACAAGCTGTTGGCTCAACGATCTTTGGCCGACGGTAGTGAGCACAGTCGAATGGATCGGGTTGATTGTCGCCGCACGCGGCCACCAACGCTCCCACCACGGCCAACGCCAATACCCACCCAACCCGATCCGCCGCAGTCATGAACAAGCGTTAGCCTCGGGGCCCCGAAGTCAATTGCAACTCAGTATGTACCGCCTGCGGCAACTTGGTTGGATAGTCCAACGTTGAGTGCAAGCCGCGCGACTCTTTGCGCCGCCGAGCACTTTCGATGATCAAGTGCGCCACCAACGCCAAGTTGCGCAGTTCGACTAAGTCTGACGTGATCTTAAAATTCCAATAGTACTCGTTGATCTCGTTGCGCAACAATTCGATTCGCGCCCGCGCTCGCTCGATCCGTTTATCACTGCGCACAATGCCAACGTACGACCACATGAATCGGCGAATTTCTTCCCAGTTCAAGGCCACCACGATGGCATCGTTAGAATCGCCGGCATGCCCCGCCATCCACGGTGCGATGATCTTGGGGCGCACAGCTTCGGCGGTACGCACATGTTCGGCCGCGCGGTTCGAATACACCACGCCTTCGAGTAATGAGTTCGACGCCAACCGACACGCACCGTGCAAGCCGGTGAATGCAACTTCACCGATTGCGTACAGATTGCGCACGGTGGTTGCACCATGTTCGTCGGTTTTTACGCCGCCACACATATAGTGCGCCGCCGGCACCACCGGAATCGGCGTCACGGTGATGTCTAAGCCCAACTTCAAACAACGCTCGTAGATATTAGGAAACCGCTGACGCACAAACGCGGCGTCGAGATGCGTCATATCGAGGTACACACAATCGGCACCCGATTTTTTTAACTCATTGTCGATTGCGCGAGCCACCACATCACGCGGTCCCAACGACTTGAGCGGATGATAGTTTTCCATGAAGGTTTCGCCGTTGGCTAACTTCAAGACGCCGCCTTCACCACGCAGCGCTTCGGAAATCAAAAAGCTACCAGCGTGCGGGTGGTACAACACCGTCGGGTGAAACTGCACAAACTCGAGGTCAGCAACCGCAGCACCCATCCGATAGCCCATGGCCAAGCCGTCGCCGGTCGCCACATCGGGGTTCGACGTGTACACGTAGACTTTACCGGTGCCACCCGAAGCTAACACCGTAGCCCGCGCCACGATGGTTCGCACGATGTCCGCTTTCCGGTCGAGCACATAGGCGCCGAAGCATGCCGCTTCACCGCCGTACTTCGCCATCGACAACAAATCGACCGCGATATGATTTTCCATGATCGTGATATTGCTGTTGCTACGCACCGCCGCCATCAACGCGCGCTGAATCTCACGACCGGTGACGTCTTCGTAGTGGACCACGCGGCGCTGCGAGTGACCACCTTCGCGAGTCAAGTCCAAGTCACCTTCGGGCGTCCGCGCCAATTTAACGCCCAATTCAAGTAACCGTTCAACCGCAGCGGGCCCTTCAGCTACACACATCTCCACAACGTGGCGGTCGCACAAACCATCGCCCACGGTCAGCGTGTCGGCAATGTGCTGCTCAATGGTGTCGGGTGCCGCCAGCACGGCGGCCACCCCGCCCTGGGCCCAGTTGGTGTTGGTATCGACCAACAATTTTTTGGTGATAATCGTGACCCGCCCGTGGGCTGCGGCGCGCAACGCGAAGTTAAGGCCGGCGATCCCCGATCCAATGACCAGGTAATCGGTCTCGTGAAGCTCAGTAGCACTAGGCATGCCCGAGCTTTGCATGAACCGGGGCTGCGGGCTCGTATGCCGGGCGGTTTTCGCGGCCCCCATCCGACGCCGCGACAGTCGGCCGCATGGATCCACTTGGCGATGCCGCAGTTCGTGATAATACTGCGGGGTAACTCGTGTTGCCGCAGCTGCGGCGTTTGGAGACTTTATGGCATTTGCACAAGATTTTCATCGTCCAATTCGAGGCGCCGTCGCAACTTCGGGCGTCAGCGATCGCGTTACCTTCTTGCGTAAAACCTACGCGCATCTCGGCTTTGCGTTGCTGGCGTGGGCCGCGCTGACGTTGGGCATGATGAAGTTTGCGACAGCCCAAAGTTTTAAATTCGGCATGTGGGCATTGGGCGGGCAACTGAACTGGTTCATGGTGCTCATCTTGTTTATGGTGGTCGGCTGGGGTGCGGAGCGCATGGCACGCTCGGAAAGTTCGCGCGGCATCCAGTACGGCGGCCTCGCCCTCGCGGTCGTCGCTCAAGCCGTGCTGCTACAACCGCTACTCTGGGTGCTGGTAGTTAAATTCGGTGAGACTGGGCTCACCATAAAACAGCTGCTCGCAGCAGGCGCCGAAGGGCATTTGATGATGTCAGCCAAAGCCTCGACGATTTTGGGCCAAGCTGCGCTACTCACGGGCGCCATCTTCGGCGGCTTGACCGCCGTTGTATTTCTCACCAAAAAAGACTTCTCGTTCATGCGCGGTGCGCTCACTGTTGCCTCTTTCGGATTCCTCGGCCTAATCGCCGCATCGCTACTGTTTGGCTTTCAAATGGGCATGCTCTTCACAATGTTCGGCATTTTGTTGATGGCTGGTTATATTTTGTATCAAACCAGCGCGGTGATGAAAGACTTTCCACCGTCGCACTACGTTGCTGCTTCACTGATGCTGTTCTCAACGGTCGCCACGTTATTTTGGTACGTGCTGCAAC
>JAYWHS010000343.1:0-4562 GCA_043777635.1 Kofleriaceae bacterium
CAAAGTCGAAGAAGCCCGCGCCGATCTCAAATCTGCCG
Organism: Kofleriaceae bacterium; assembly: GCA_043777635.1. Classification (GTDB taxonomy): domain Bacteria; phylum Myxococcota_A; class Polyangia; order Haliangiales; family Haliangiaceae; genus JABFXX01. The sequence goes on from JAYWHS010000343.1 coordinate 39, forward strand.
AAGCCGACCTCGCCAAGTGGGGCGACAAACCAACCGATGGCGAGTGGAAAAACATCCTCCATCGCATCGACTGGGCCAAAGCCCGCCTCGACGCCGCTGCTGCGGGGTAGTGAGACGTCGTTCGTTGTTTCTCACAAGGATCGTTATCGATCCACGGACGTCGAAAATTGAAACGCAGGGCCAGTGGACAAGAAGGTTGATGTGGCAAGTCCTGCTCCAGCGTAACTGAGCGAACTCGCTTTTCTGATTCTCGCTGCTTGCTGTGACTGCTGGGGCTTTGCGGACGTCGCTAATCCGAATTTTTCAATCCGATTTGTCGATGAAATGAGCTTGTCCATTTATAACGGACAAGGAGCGAAACCTAGCTATTTTAGGTCAATCATTCAAACTAGCTTTCCTGATAGCTGAAGCCGAGAAACTGGTCATGCTTGGTAAAACGAGCAACTGTTGCGCTCGTTACATCGAACCTAAGTTGATTCGTGCGCTCTTCTGTTTCGACTTTTTCACGATTCAACGTGAGGATGTATTGAAAGTCTTCGCCGGCTTTCGCTTGCTCATCGAGATAGTTCAGGGACTGGACCAACGTGTCTTGGTCGACATCAAAAATGTTGTCATGCAGCAAAAAGTGAGGGTGACGTGGCTCCGTAACCTCTGAAAACATCAGCGCGACATCGTAGATGAAAACTTTGGTGCGATTGATGCTAAGGCTGCCGTCCTCAACCGCGCGATACATAAACTTGAGCGGATGCAGCGTGCGAGGCCCAAAATTGGGATCTATCGTGAATGAAATTTCTCGACTGTTCATGATGCGCTGATGAATTGCAGCAAGCGCTTCGTTGAAGCCCTGTAACGTTTGTTCTGCAGCTTTTACTTGATAGCGCACAGCGTCCTTCGAACTTTGGACCGTACTTTTTAAGTCTTCGCGCAGGCTGATGGCTTGTTCGTATTGCGAATATTGCGCGGCGTTTTGATAGTAGGCATCCTGCTTATCTGACGCGACTTGCAGCCCAACCCCAAGTTCTTTCAGGACGCCTTTTCGATCAACCTGTTTTACCAAGTGCGAATGTTCGGTCGAGAGGCGCCGAATGTCTTCACTCAATTGCTGCTGCTCCTTTCTCAATTCAGCACGCTCGGTCTGCAATAACGAATTTTGAAAGGATTCAACTTCGGCTTTGAATGTTTTGGCTTGCTCAATCGACTTTGTGACTAGCTCACCTAGGCCTGCACGGATTTTGTCATAGACGATTTTTAGGTCAACTTCGTCTATTGCTTCGGGTTGGGGTATAGCGAGGATTTGATCCAGCTTAAACGTAACGCCTTTTCGTTTTGCACGAAGTTCGGCCAGCTGAGTTTCGATTCGATTGAGATCTTTTTCAACTTGTTCAAACGCCGGTTCGGCCTTCAGCTCCAACAGTGCCTCCGTAATGCGATCGGCTTGCTGCTTCTCCGATTTCAGTTTCGCGGGAATGGCATCAATCTTGGCTTCGTTGTTGTTTGTAATGCGCTTCTTTAGATCGGCCACTAACTTGGCCTGCCGATTTTCGTCACTGATGTTTTTTAGCAGTACGTTATACGGCGCGATGTCAAGCCCGAGGAGATAGAGGTGTGGCGATAGATCTGGTGGCGCTTTTATAGTCGCTGGCATAGTAGACAGAATGTCGACGAACCCTGAACGTTCGTCTCGCATCAACAGGCTCATCAGCGAGCGAAAGCTAGCGAATTCGGTGGATTCGCCGGCAAACAATAGAGCGCTCAAAAAACGCGTCGCTTCGTCGAGATTAGGAAACGTGGTTGGTCGGCCCTTGCGTACGATGACTGGTTCAGTCGGGCGAGCGAGCCTTCTCCTAATCTGAACTTGCTCGTCGCCAATCGTCAGATCAAGAACAACGACCAAGTCATCCGGTAATTTATCGGTTGGTATTTTGGCAACACGCGTACTTTTGAAATCGCGCAGGAGCGCAAAGTGCAAGAATTCAACGCAAAGACTTTTGCCAACGCCATTTACCTTGCGACCACGCGGACTCGGCGTAGTTCCAGAATCAACCTTTTCACCTAGAATCAGATTTACGCCAGAGTGAAACACGATCGGAGCAAAAAAGTCCGGTTCGGTTGTGAGCTTGTGCAGCCGCAGGTTCATGTTGCAACTCGATGGACGTATGGCGCGCTGAAATCAACCGCGCCAATGGAGTGTAGAAAAATTAACGCGAACATCATTGGCCGAGAACGTGTGATGCCGTGGGCCCGCAGATGCTTGGCCACGTCGGTAAGCGACAAGCGACCATCGTCGGCGCGCTCCAGTTTCTTAAGAATTAAATAGCCAACGTGGACCATCGACGATTTTAATGATTCGTCTTTTGAAACCAGCGAATTCATGGCTCTGTTGGCTCCACTGGATTCGGAAAGACGTTGCAGCGAAATAGTTCGTCAGCCAAAAAATATCGCATGACGCCTTGGTCGCAGTTGGTACCGTCGTCGTGCACAATAGCTACAAATTGCTGCACGAGGGTGTCGAATGCAAGTTTTGCATCGTTTTGATTGTCATCGAGCGCCGCGAGGCTACGCTCTCGCAGCCAACTTGCACAGCGAGCAGCGCGAACGGTGTCGTAGCCCACAGCGTCGCGGGCAGCTTTGACTGTTTGGTATGAATTGGCGTATGAACTGTATTGGCGTTTGAGATATTCGGCGTGTTGTTGAAACCGCTTTAGCTTTTTGTCAGGGTCGGGCATTGTCTCGGGCGTGCCGTCGGGTATGCCAGCGGACATAGCTTTGATGATGGCGCAAATCGCCTCGACGTTTTCATCAACGCCTAGTTGAAGTCCCACGCCCAAAGGCTGGAGCTCTTTTGCTAAGAATTGGACGACTGCGTTTTGCTTGTCGATTGTGAGATTTTGAATCACGGGCAAGAAATCAGAGAGGTCGAGGCGATCCCGTAGTACATTGAAGGAAAAACCTTTTAGTTGTTTTGCAAACGATGCTTTCGAGGTTGATTTGTTTAGGCAAGGGTAAACAAACAGCAACCGGTCAAACGTACTTTGATGGTTCGGAATGAAGGTTGCCAGCGTCTTCTTTATTTTCTTTGCCGAGTCTGTTGTCGTCACTTGGACTGCAATTCGCGCGTCGTTGTCGTGCAGATCGAACGAGTCTTGGTTTGTTATCGCAAAATTCGAACTCTGCAAATTCCAGCCGTAAAGCAGATTCAAGAAATCGCGAAAGAACGGCTCGATTTCAATGTTTGCATCTTGATGGCGAATCGCGGCACTAGCTATAAATCTTTCGCTAAGGCGCGTTAGCCATTCGGTGGCTTTGTCGAGGTTTGTTTGCCGCTGCAAAGACATCGCGGCCTGAGCTTATGGCAAGCGGATCGCGTAGTCCAGCAATCCGGTCGAAGCCTGGACCTCCCATGCCCCAGCATCCTGCCAAAAAATGGAGCGCGCTTCGGCGTGACAATGTATCGCTCTCGCACTGATGTGCGATACCGCTTTTGCCTAGGCTCAGACCTCCCTGATCCAACGGCTGCGGTGCATGATGCGCATTGAAAACTTGGCCCCTAAACTGTCGACAACAACACCCTCCTATTGCACCAGCTGCCCATTATTCGGCCGAATCAAGTCTGGGCCACGGACATCACCTCCATCCCGTTGGCACACGGCTTTGCCTATCTTATGGCGATCATCGATTGGTACTCACCCAGAGTTTTGGCGTGGCGCTTATCCAACACACTCGACGACTCCTTTTGCGTTGAGGTCCTCAAGGAGGCGATGCAAAACTTCGGCAAGCCTGACATTTTTAACTCTGAACAAGGATCGCAATTCACAAGCGGGGACTTCCCCGACGTACTCAAAGCCACGGACCTCTGCAGCTCGATGGACGGCAAAGGCCGCTAGGGCGACAACGTTTTCGTCGAGCGGCTGTGGCGCTCGATGAAGTACGGAGACATTTACATCCGTTGCAACACCATCATGGCCGAAGCCCGTGCGGGAATCGCCACTTACCTCCACCTCTTCAACACCACACGACGCCCTCAAGGTCTGGGCGACGACTCGCCAGATGCTGTTTATTTTCTTTTCACGTCATTTTGTCGACAAAATGACGTTGTCCATTTATAATGGACAAGCATAAATAATGGACAAAGAAGGCAGCATACGTACTCATGTTGAGTATTTACAGCATGTTACGTACGTGCGTGGCGTCGCTGTGGTGCTGGCCGCAAAGGCGAGGGCTGGCAGGCGCATGAGTGGAAGTAAGAAGCCTGGACATGCTGCCGATGCTGAGCTGAAGGTAAGGACGATCGATGGGCGGGTGCATGAGCTTTGGGTTGAACAAAGGTTGGGGACGTTTTCGCGCGAGCAACTGAATCATGTGGCAGCACAGTTTGCCGGACGCGAGCGCGGGTCGGTGTTGTTTGCTGGTTATGTGCCCACGGAGCTAGCGGCAGAAATGACGAAGCGTGAGATCAACTTTGTCGATCGCAGTGGCAATTGTTATCTGCGTTTGGGCGATGGGTACGTTGCTCAAATACAAGGT
>JAYWHS010000344.1:0-4561 GCA_043777635.1 Kofleriaceae bacterium
GCTGACATGTGATCAACGTTGAGCGAGTGCATCGTCGCGGTGTGATGAAAGCCATGCTCGACGCGAACCGCCATGGCGATGGCATCGGCACAATCACGCGCCCGCACCATGCCAATGACCGGCATCAGCAATTCGTGCTGCACAAACGGATGTTTCTCGTCAACTTCGGCAAGCAAGATGCGAGGTCCGGTGCCCGGACCGTCGTACCCCGAAATGCCGATCTTCGACGCGATCAAGCCGGCATCTTTGCCGACCCAGGCTTTGTTGACGTGATCATCTTCGAGCACAATTTTTTCGAGTTCGCGAGTTTGCGCCGAGGTCAATACCAACGCGCCTTGCCGCGCCAATTGCCGCACTAGCTCGGTTGCGATGGAATCAACTGCGATGATCTCTTTTTCGGCGATACAAACGATGTTGTTATCAAGCGACGCGCCGCGCACGATGGCGTCGGCCGCTTTTTCGAGATTGGCAGTTTCGTCGACCACCGCAGGAGGATTGCCCGGCCCAGCAGCGATGACTTTTTTACCGGAGTTCATGGCTTGCTTGACCACCACCGGACCGCCGGTGACAACCACCAAGCGCACGGCTGGGTGTTTCATCAACTGCTGCGCGCTTTCAACGGTTGGCTTTTCGATCGACACGATAACGTCTTTAGGACCGCCGGCGCTAACGATAGCTTCGTTGAGAATGTGCACAAACCAATTCGAGACTTGCGCCGCCGATGGGTGCACATTGAACACCACCGCATTGCCGCCGGCGACCATGCCGAGGGCGTTGCACAAGATGGTCTCGGTTGGATTCGTGGTCGGCGTGACCGCTAGAATCACACCGTACGGAGCCCGCTCCGTGAGCATCAAACCATCATCGCCGGTGTACGCGGCCGGTCGGAGAATTTCGATGCCGGGCGTCTTTTCGATGACTAGCCGATTTTTGCTGAGCTTGTCGGCGTAGCGACCCAACCCAGTTTCTTCGACGGCGTAGCGCGACAATTTTTCGAGATTGCTCAACGCCACCTGACGCATGGCCGCAATCATCTTGGCGCGTACTGCCCCCGGCAAGCGTTCGTTGGCTTCAAAGCCGCGCCGCGCTGCATTGGCTGCAGAATCAGCGTCGGGATACACGCCCAACGTGCCGCGTGGAATATCGGTGCGTTTGCCACCGCTATCACTCACAACCGGCGCACTCCGAGCTGGTGCTTGACTAACACCACCCCCAGCGCCGAGGCGCTCTACTACGCGTGCGACGATCTCTTCAATTCGCTGGTCACTAAGCATGTTAGGTCCTCTGCTGACATTGCAAAATTGAACCGTGACGATGGTGATGTGATGCGATCAGGCCTTTGAACCCGGCCAATCGATCACAGTATTCGACCACGGTAGTCGCCGCTACTTGAGATAACGTTGCTCACCATCAACCGCGATCGAATCAACGATCGCCATAATGGTGGCATCAACCGGTCGGTTTTGCGTAACCGTTGTCTGGCGCGCCGATGAGCCCGCGCAGTACAACACGACTTCGCCCAGGCCAGCGCCAACGGCATCCACCGCCACTGCCACCGAGCCCGTTGGTTTGCCGTCGACATCACAAGCACGTACCACTAAGAGCTTTAACCCATCAAGGGTTGGCTCTTTGCGAGTTGCGACCAGGGTGCCTATGACTTTGCCCAAAACCATGGGGCTATTTCTTTGCTTCGCCGCGGCCTAGTGGCAGCGCAGCGTCGACGTTGGCATGTGGACGTGGGATCACGTGCACCGACACAACTTCACCGACGCGCTCGGCTGCACGTTGACCGGCTTCGGTTGCAGCTTTCACTGCAGCTACGTCGCCACGGACAATTGCGGTCACGTAACCACCACCGGTTTTTTCAAAACCAACCAGTTCAACTTTGGCGGCCTTAACCATCGCGTCAGCGGCTTCCACCATTCCGACGAAACCCTTAACTTCAATCATTCCAAGTGCGTCAGACATTTTGCATGCTCCGTGTTAGCGCAAGTTTCAAAAACTAGAAAAACTATTTATCAACGAACTTTTCAGCTTCTTTACCAACGACGCCAGCGAGGGCCGCCGATGCCGCAGCTGCGGCAACATCAATTTCCGCTTCAGAACCACACATGTACAAACGGCCAAACGCGCCGTACGGCGTGACGTTCACCAAGAATACATTCGCGGCTTTTTCAGCTTCGTTGGCCGCCAACACGGCATAGCCGGCCGGCTCGGTTTCCAAAATAAACAGGGATTGGCCTGGCAATACCATCATGCCCGCCGACGAGCGGTTGATGATTTGGGTCTGGTAGGCCTCGACACCACGGATAATTTGGTTGGTCAACAGCTTCGGTTTAAGGCGATCTGTCTCGCTAACACCCAAGTGTTTCAAAATGGTGGTACCAGCCGAAAGCACTTCACCTTGGTCGTTATCGTGGACTTCGAGCAAGCCGTAAGCTCGCTCAACAATTTGAATGGCAGGCTGCACCCGTGTTGCTTTGAGTGCAGCGTCGGTGACCTGGTTAATCGCAATCCCAGGGGAGATTTCAACCCACAGCGATGCTTGGCCAGGGACCGGGAGAAATCCGCGCGCCGTCTTGCCGATGAAGGTAGCAAGTTGCGGTTGCAGCGAATCGAGAAAACAGTAGGTGCGCAGAACGGTCGCCATAGTTCGACTCGGACGCTACCAGGTGTCGGGACCAGTTTCTACGCGCTGGCACGGGTTTGCGCGAATTTGTAGCGGCTCAGTGCCGCGTGCGGCTTTTGTGGTAGAAAGCCCGCCGTGAAGACGCCTACCTGTTGCCTGCTGGTGTCGCTGCTGCTAGTGCATGGAGTGAGCGTTGCCGCAGCACAGCCAGCGCTAGCGCCCTCGACGACAACCAAGCCTGCGCCGGTGCGTGCCACCAAGCCGACGCCCATCAGCGCAGTCCCGGCTCAACCGGTCGTCGCCGTGCCAGCCGCGCCCGTCGCCACTACGCCGCTGCCACCTGCACCCGATCCAAGCGAAGCGCTCCGCACCTGGGCCGGCACCGTCGAGAACACATCATTGCCGGCGTTGTTGCAGCATGCAATGCAGCATTTGCCGGCGCTTGCAGCCGCACGTTACGATATAACGATCGCCGAAGCGCAAATGGAGATCGCGCGGGCGCGTGAAGATTGGCAGATTGCCGCCGACGCCAGCGTGCAATCCAATCGCGCCTTTTTTGCTGGCATGGCCGGCCGACAAACCCGGGTTGCGCTGTCCGGGTCACTCACGCGGCCACTTGCGACCGGTGGCGCAGTTTCGATCAACGCCGACACATCGGTCAATGACTCCGCCTTCGATGCATTTGACGCGCGCAACTGGGCCGATAGCGTGACCGCATCGATCACTCATCCATTGATGCGCGGTCGCGGTCGCGCCGTGTTTGAGATCAATCAGCGACGCGCTGCACTCGAACGCAACGCTGGAGTCGTTGCCCAAGGCTTGGTTGCACTCAACGCCGTGCAAAACATCGTTGCCGCGTATTGGGATTTAGTGCTGGCGGAAACCGAAGTCGACATCGCTCGGTCGTCGTTGGCGCTGGCCAACGAACGGCTGCGGGTTACAGCGCTAGCCATTGCCGGCGGTAAACTTGCGCCCAACGAAGACCTGCCGATTTTGCAAGGCATTGCAACGCGGCAAGAAGAAGTTCTCGCGGGCGAACTCTCCGTCGTTACCCGGTCCATTGCGCTGCGCCGCGCTGCCGGCATGGAAATCAACGGCAACAAGTTGGCGCTGCGGGTGGAAACCACCGTGCCGACACCCGAGTTCGATACGGCTGCGATTGGCGCGCTGCTCGACCGCGCGGTTACGCAAAGCCCTGAACTCGCACGACTCGCCAATGCAACAAGTGCTACTGCGCTCGATGTCGAAGTCGCGCAAAACGGGCTTTTGCCGCAGCTCGATGCGGCGCTCACCCTAGGCCCGACCGGCACCGGCACCAAAGCGATCGACGCATTCACCGGCATGTTCACCGATCCCGGTATTGTCGTCGGTGGGACACTGACGTATCGCCAGTCCCTAGCGCAACGCGATGTTCGCGGTCGGCTACAAAGCGTAGCTGCGAGCCGCGAAAAAATCACCATGAATGCAGCCGATGTACGCGCGCAACTAGCGTCGGCGTTGGCGTTAGGCTTAGGGCAAATCGAGCTGGCCCGTGGCCGCATTGAATTGTCGCAACGCACGATTGCCCTTGCGACTCGTAACATTGAAAACGAAGTTGCTCGCGTCACTCTCGGCAAATCCACCAACTTCGACGTGCTGCAACGCCAAGACGAACTCAAAGCCGCGCAACTGCGCCGCATTCGTGCGCTCATTGATGGCCAAAAAGCGATCGGCTCGGTAATGGCGATTACCGGCGAAATCATGCCGCACTACGGCATCGCTGCGCCGCGGCAACAGTAGAAGCGCGCGATGCCTGATTCATCGCCGCCCATCGCACCCAATGTAAATCGCGGCTGCCAGAGTCACCTTCTACCGCAATATGCTGAAATCCATTTTCCTCCACTCCGTCTCTATACAGTAATGGAGAGCTTAACAAATTTTTATTAAAACTCT
>JAYWHS010000345.1:0-4555 GCA_043777635.1 Kofleriaceae bacterium
GGTCGATCAAGCACGCGCAAAAATGGCCAATTCCTACCCAATTCTTAACGCGCCATCATGACGAATCAACTCATCAAAATCACTGATGCGAGGTACTAGAGCAACAGCAATGCCATGACTAGCGCGACACTTGGCTCCCTATGCAACTTGGTTTGTCCTAGCTCTGGCGTGAATTGTCCGGAACACAAGTAGCGTAGCCAGGTCGCTAGACCCCAGGCGAGCGGGACAGCCAGGCGGTGCAGTGTCGCCGCACTTACTTGCTACTTTCATCGGTTAAATTTTGAGGTCATCGCTTGCTCCCTCATCGAGGTCGTGGTGCTGGAACGGTTGGGGCGCAACGATCCTTGAAGCCATTTTCTACGGCTTCAACGTTGATGGAGCCGAAGGCAACGGGAACACCAAAGCTGAGCCACCGACAGGGACCAACACGCGATCTTTACCCAGGCGTACCACAGAAGTAGCCGTGTCTGGCACGGGCTGAGGTGGCCCAACGGTGGCGCCGTGAGACCGCCACAAGGCGGACGGCCGCCGGGTCTTCACCAACAAATGATGAGGTGTCAGACGAGCAATGACCTCGGAGTCCATATCTATCAATGGCAGCGGAGCCGGTGTGGCATCAGGCCGCAGCGAAAGCCCCTTATCCGGGTTCTTGGGCGCCCACGGTACCGACCGCACATAGCCCCTTGCCGTCGTCCACGTTTGCAACTCGACGTCGCTGCTGGCCTTGCTAGTTTGGACGAGGATCTCCACTTCGCCAACGCCTGCGCCCTGTTGAACATCGTAAATGCCGCCGCGACGCAACGGCCGCCGATGACACTTGCTGTCAATGATGTCGACGAAGGGTTCCCCGGTGGCCGTGTCGCTTTGGTAAAACAGCGCAACTCTGCCACCGAGATCCACCAACCTCCCATGCACGATGTCAAGGTGACATACGGTGCTGCCAGTGGCCAAATTGATGACGCGCATCTCGACTATGGCTACAAGCGCCGCCACTTGATCGGAAAGCACAACGATTTCGTGCCAGTCCGGGCTGCCGAACTCCTGCATCTCCGGCGCACTGTAGTGTTCGAACGTGAAGTGTCGCCGCCGATTCCCTTTCCAAACTTCGATACCGGTGGCTGCGAGATGAACAACTGTTTTGCCGCTAGGGCTTGCCGTCCATCTTCCGTTGGACATGCGCCGACGCAGGATCTCGGCACCATCTTGCAGACGCCACAAGCTGTTTCCATCGCTGAGGGCGGCGCCATCAGGACTGAGATGAACGTCGCCGCAATTGATTGCACCAGAAAGCCGCACCCGGCGGCGCACCGACCCCAGCCAGTCGACGAACACGGCGTCGGCGCTGGGACAGCCGCTTATGACGACAAAGCCATCGTCAGCCGCAACCACAGCGCTGCCAGGAGTGGAAAACACTTTTCGGCCCGTCCGCAGGTCAAATGAATGGACAACGTCGGAGTCAACCACCGCGATTGTCGTTGCGGACACGCTGACGGAACGCCCGCTCGGGAGGTTCAGGCGCGGCGCACCGTTGCTCGCAGGAACGTGTACGCCGCCGGCATCGGTGACAAGCTGCCGCCCGCCGGGCAGCAAGCGCAACTCGCCTTGTTTTGCATTGCGTGGCAGGAAGTTTGCCCCGCTGAGATCAACAACGCCACCGCCTTCATGGGCAGAGGCGAAGCCGCCTTCCACCGCCCGCCACCACCCGGCCTTTGGCAGCGGCACCTGAACCGCGTGCCCAGCTGGGTGAAGGATGATGCCCACCGAATGGCCGCTGTTGCGATGGGTGTCGTCGTAAAGCTCGAGGGTTGTGTGAACGGTGCCGTCCCGGTTGGCAACGACAGGCGGGCAGGAATCCGGTGGTCTATCAACAAGCGAGCCAAGCGCCGCCGGCGAGGGAAGAGGCAACAACACGTCCATGCCATCAGCGCGGACCGTGGTCCAGCGATTGCCGCGACACAGCAACGCCTTGGTGGCGCTCAGCGCTACGAGCTCGGTGCCACTGAGCCGTTCTGAGCCAAAACGTTGGAGCGCTCCTGCGGGAAGTGCATCGGGGTCAGTGAAGTTGTCGGCGGCAACAAAGGATGCAACGGCCGCAAGCAGCTCGAAGTACCCATAGACTTTGCGCTCCTCACTACCTACCGAATCGGCTCCCGTGGTGCGCAGATCTCTCTTAACTTCGAACTCGTCGTTGGATTTTTCAAAGCAACCCGTACTCAAGGCCAAGGCGACCAAGACGGTGGAGCGCATGACGATGAGATTTTTCATACCGATAGCTAGAGCAACTCTGATGCCATCAAGCTTTCGATTGTAGGCTGCCGATTCACTGGTTTCATCCCAGTTTTGGCGTAAATTGTCCTAAACGAAAGCGCCGATGTCAGGTGACCTGACCCCACGCAGCGCAGTCGCCAACTCGCGTAGCCAGTATGTCCGCTTCAGCTAACAGCCGCAGCCTTCATCGCTGACCGAACTCCATGGTGCTTCAAACGTATCCGGCGCAATGAATTCGGGCACGCCATCGCTATCGAGGTCGGTCGCAAACAGTATGTCGCTGGTATCCTCGGACTGTTGCCGCAACACCAGTTGGTCACGACCTGCGCTCGATTCAACTTCCCACATCGCTGACAAGTGGGTACCCCAATCGCCGCAGTTTCCAGGCACCGCCAAGGTCAAACGTACATAACGGTGAGTCCCAACGACAAATTGTTTGACGTCGGTATTGGCATCGGTGTCCCAATGACGCGTAGGATCTTTGGCTTCTTCATAGGTACGAAATTCTGCCATTGCCTCCTGCGCTAACGACAGGCTTGGGACTGCTGCGATTGCCAATGCTTCTAGCTCCGGCGATACTACTTCGCTTGGCCACGCCGGCTTGGCGGCAGGCATGCCTTGGCGTGCCCACACAGCACCGGCAGGACAACCGTTCGCAACCTCAGCGACCAAATACACACCGCCTTGGCGTGCTGTGGCTTGCCAACGCTCGTTATGGTTACGCAGCGTGGCGTTGTCCTGAGTCGCAATGTGTAAAAACCCCATCGCCGATATCCGCGTTACCGTGGCGTGACAAACCTTGCCATCGGCGCCGTACAAATCTGCACCGGTGCTGATCCAGGCACGCGTGTCCACATCGATCGCACGATCCAACACAGCGCGCTTGGTCACCACCAAGGAGTCCCGCTCATCAATGGTTTGCGCCCGGCCGTGCGTGTCGTCGAGCGCAGTCGTGAGTTCATCAAGCACGACAACGACGCGGTCGCCAACGTAACGCACGGTGCGAAAGTCATCGGCAGCTTGCTCCGGCCACAGCGATCCATCCGCAACACCGGACAGATCAGCTGCGCCGCCAGCATCACCGTTGGTGACAGCTGGACTAGCATCAACAATCGCACCGGTTTCGCCACAGGCCGCAACCAGCAACAAGCCAACATACGAGAGTTTGTTCATCATGTAGCAGGATAATTGCAGCCGCCGTGCCACCGCTAACATGCTGAAATCGTTATAAGACAAACGCCTTGTGGGCGCGCAGACACGGCCGCCCACCGGCCGAGACACGAATCCCTGGCCGAGACACGAATCCCTGCACAGCTGTGGCATATCTGCCGCATGAGCGAACCACGACACATCATTGTTACCGGCGCTAATCGCGGGCTAGGTCTCGCGCTCGTTACAAAACTCGTTGCACGCGGCGATCGGGTAACCGCAACCGTGCGCGCGCTGCCGCTCGATCCAACCAAAGCATTGGCAAAACTGCACGCAGCTGCGCCAACCCAGCTGGACCTGCACGCTTGCGATATGACCAAGCGCGAGTCGATTGCCGAATTTGTGGCAACAATGCAGGCCCACAACATTACCGGCTTGATCAACAATGCAGGAGTTTGGGGCGATCATCAACGGATCGATGACCTCGACTTCGCTGAGGCCGCCGCGCTGTACCAAGTCAACGCGCTTGCGCCGCTGCAACTGAGTTTAGCGTTGCGCGCGCCGTTGCGACGCGCTCGCGGAAAAATTATGCACATCACCTCAGGGCTCGCCTCGATCGCTGACAACCAAAGCGGCGGCAACTACGGCTACCGCATGTCCAAAGCTGCGCTCAATATGATGAGCAAAAGTTTAGCGATCGATTTGCGCGCCGACGGCATTGCCTCGGCGGTGGTTGAACCTGGCTGGGTCCAAACCGATATGGGCGGCCCCAATGCGCCCACCACCGTCGATGATTCGGTGCGCGGCTTGATCGAGCAATTCGACGCCCTCGATGCGCGCACCAGTGGTGAGTTCCTGTCCTATCGGGGTGGCACAATGCCGTGGTGATGCAACAGCATCGCAAACAATCAAGGCACAACGCTGGCGCATTCAGCTCCACAGTTGAAAACGGCGGATGTACACGAGCGATCATCAATGCACGCATCGCAGCGATCGGCTTGTTGGCGGTACACGGTGTCGTCATCCGCATGGCTACGGCAACGCGACGCGCATGCGCTTACATCATAGTTGGCATCAAAACAATCCGCATAGCGTTCACAAATATCGTTGCAGTCGAATGCAGCGTCGACCGAGTCGC
>JAYWHS010000346.1:0-4552 GCA_043777635.1 Kofleriaceae bacterium
TGACGCGCGCGCAAGTCAAAGACTTGGTGGTCAATGGTGAGTTGGTTGCATTCCTCGAAGACGAAACTGGCAACCTGACGGTGGAATTGTTCTCGCTTGCTAATGCGTCGGGCTTTCATGGCCAACCAGGCACCAGCAACGGTTGCAGCTGTGACAGCAGCGGCGTGCCAGGCACCGGCAATCTAGTGTTGGCGATCTTGGTTGGCGGCATGTTAGTGTTTGGTCGGCGGCGGCGCGGTCAATTTGGCCAGTTCGGCCAGTTGGCTGGTGTCGGCAAATTGCTGCGTCCAGTGGCAATGTTGGCAGGCTGCGTGGTCGTTGGTTCCTTGGTGCCAGCCTGTAATTGCGGCTCGACCAGCGCGCAATCATGTGAAATGGCGTCTGATTGTGCTGCCTGTCCCGAAGGTGAAATTGCCTTTTGTATCGAGAACACCTGCTTGTGCAGCGATGACATCGTGCCGGGCAAAATCGGCTTGTATTCGGACGTCGCAGCGCAGGTGAACGGCACCATCTGGGTGTCGGGCTACTCGCAAGCCTACGGCGACTTGGTGATGGCGAAAGTCACGGGGCCGGGCCGCATTCCAGTTGAAGCGTGGGAGTGGGTCGACGGCGTGCCGGATGGTCCGATTGAAATTGAAAACAGCAAAATCCGTCGCGGCATTTCAGCGGTGGGCGCTGATGTCGGTATGTACACCAGCGTGCAAATCGCCAACAATGGTACGCCGATGGTCAGCTATTTTGATCGCGACACTGGCTCGCTCAAGTTTGCTACTAAAGTTGGCGATGTTTGGCAAATTCATGTGGTCGACTTGGGCACCGGGCCGTTGTCCGAAACCGCAGGCGTAAATGCTGGCATGTATTCTTCGATGGCACTGCGCACCGACGACGGTCGTCCTGGCATTGCGTATTTGGCCCATAAGATCGACGGTGCTGGTGAACGCGCGGAAGTACGTTTTGCCGCAGCTCAAGTTGCTGTACCAACTTCGGCCGCTGACTGGCAAACCTTTGTGGTCGACAGCGCGCCGATTCCATTGGCCGATCCACAAAACCCAGATGTATATCCATTGCCAGCTGGCTTAGGCTTGTTTGTTGATATGGCGCGTCAGCCAAACCAAGCACCCGTGGTGGTTTACTACGATCGCGGCAATGGCGATCTCAAGATGTCGAAGTTCAATCCTGGCACCGGCAAGTTTGATGCGCCGGTGGTGCTCGACGGAGCTGGCAATGGCAACGATGCCGGTTGGTCACCATCGGTTGCAGTTGACGCCGCTGGCGTGGTCAAAGTTGCCTACGTTAGCTCGCGCAAAGATGACTTGATGTTCTACGACGTCAAAGCTGGCGCCATGCCGGAAGTTGTCGACAACGGTTACCGCATCGTCGGCATGACAACGGACGGCCTGCCAAAACCAGAATTTCACTTTGTCGGCGACGATGCTAGCTTGATTATCGCCCCTGGCGTTGGCCCAACGATTGTGTATCAAGATGCCACCAGCCACGAGTTGCTGGTATCGCAAAAGGCCGCAGACAATGTGTGGCGCCGTGCTGCCATCGCGGGTTCTGAAAATCCGTTTGTCGGTGCCTACGGCTTTTTTGCCTCGGCTGCCGTCGGTGGCAATAGCCTGGTGGTTTCGAATTGGGTACTTGACCAAGCCGCTGACGAAAACTGGGTTGAAGTTTTTGTTCGCCCGCTGATCGTCGACTAACTGATCATTGCCCGCCGACCAACCAGCCGGCGTTTGCTGCTTGGCTGCAAAACAAATAGCCACCCCCGCCGTGCCGATGTCTTGAAATTGGCTTAGCCTTGGCCATGGCATTTTTTCAAGGGCCGCCGCAACTGCGCAATCCGTACGACGAAGACCCGTTGCTGGCCAGCTATGTGCGCCGCAAACTGGGTGGTGGTGAGCATGGCCCTGCTGTCGAAGCCGAACTTCGTGAAATTGGCGAGGTTGCGATTGAGTACTACGGCAAGTCGCTAGCTGACCGAGAAAATGAACCGGTGCTAACCCAATGGGATGCCTGGGGCCAGCGCATTGATCACATCGAAGTATCGCCGTTGTGGAAAGACGCCCAACGGTTGTCGTCGCATTATGGCTTGGTGGCAGCGGCCTACGAACCAACCCACGGTGTTGGCGCTCGGCTGCATCAGTTCGCTGTGGTGCTGGTGCTTGGGCCGTCGTTGGATTTGTACAGTTGCCCGTTAGCTATGACCGACGGTGCGGCGCGAACGTTGTTAGCAAGCGGCAATGAAGACCTGATCAACGCCTACGTGCCGCATTTGACGACCCGCGATCCAGCACAGATGTGGACGTCGGGGCAATGGATGACGGAGCGCACGGGTGGCTCGGATGTCAGTGGTACCGAAACCGTGGCGCGCCAGGATGCCGATGGCCAGTGGCGTTTATACGGCACCAAGTGGTTCACCTCTGCGACGACATCGCAAGTTGCGTTGACCTTGGCGCGACCCGAAGGTGGCGTGGACGGCAGCCGTGGCCTGGCCCTGTTTGCAGTGGAAACCCGCGACGGCAACGGCCGGCTGCGTAATATTTTAGTGAACCGGCTCAAAGACAAACTTGGCACCCGTAAAGTGCCGACTGCTGAACTAACTCTCGACGGCGCACCGGCGACCTTGGTCGGCAGCATGACCGACGGGGTTCGCGCGATTACGCCGATGCTGGGTACGACACGGACCTGGAATGCGGTGTCGGCGGTTGGCCTAATGCGACGCAGCATTGCGCTAGCGAAAGATTTCGCAACGCGGCGCTCGGCGTTTGGCGGCATGCTGATCGATAAGCCGTTGCACATCGATACGCTTGCCGGGTTAGAAGCCGAATATGCAGGCGCCTTCTTGTTGGCGTTTCGGATGGCTGAATTACTCGGCCGGGCTGAACACAATGTTGCCGACGAAGCCGAGGCCGCGTTGTCGCGAGTGCTGACGCCGGTTGGTAAACTGACCACCGGCAAACAAGCGGTGGCCGTGGTGCAGGAAGCGATCGAAGCTTGTGGTGGTGCGGGCTACGTCGAAGACACCGGGCTGCCAAGGCTGTTGGCCGACGCCAATGTGCTGCCAATCTGGGAAGGCACCACCAATGTATTGTCACTCGACACGCTGCGGGCCTTGAGCAAAGGCGGCGTGCCCGAAGCGGTGGTGGCTGATGTTAAGCGTGCGGCGGCTGCGGTGCACGATAAGGATCTGGTTGAATCGGCGCAGGTAGCCAGCGCTGCAGCGGTTGCAGCCATGACCTGGGCAGCCAAAACGTTTGATACGCCGGATGAACTCGAAGCCGGTGCGCGGCGCTTCGCGATGACGTTGGGGCGAGCGATGTCGTTGGCGTATTTGTGTGAGCATGCCCAGTGGTGCGTTGATCAAGGCGAAGCGTGTGCGCCAGCCTTGGTGAGTGCGGCCCGGCGCTACACCCAAGCCGGCGTGAACTTGATTGGGCCAATGGACCTAACCGATGCGCGTCGCTTAGTTGCGCCGGTTAGCTAACCTTTTTCGTGCATGCCACATGAACATCGTACTGCTCGACGCCGAAGAATTATCCGCCGATGGCGTGGTGACGCTACATGGGCGACGGGCCGAGCATATCCTGCGGGTTTTGCGGTCAACGGTGGGCAGCACGCTGCGGGCCGGGATTATCGACGGTGCGCGGGGCGCGATGGTCGTGCAAGCCATGACGGCGGATTCCGTTACCGTGCAGTTTGCGCTTGGGCAAGGTGATTCATCCGCGACGGCCTTCCGCGATCTCACCGTCGTGTTGGCGGTGCCGCGACCTAAAGCCCTCAGTCGAGTCGTAGAAAGTTTGGCAACGTTCGGTGTGCGGCGAGTCGTATTATGCAATTCGTGGCGGGTCGACAAAGCCTACTTGGCATCGCCGCGCATGGCGGTCAGCGCGCTACGCGAGGATTGTGTGCTCGGAGCTGAGCAAGGTGGCCATACCCATTTGCCTGAGGTCGTGGTGTACCCTCGGTTTATGCAGATGCTCGATGCCGAATTTGCGGATGCTAGCGTCGCGTTGGGCCAGCGGTTGGTTGCACATCCCGGTGCAGCTGTTGATGCGCTCGGCTTTGCCACCGGTTCGGTCCGGCCACAGGTTGTGGCGATCGGCCCCGAAGGCGGCTGGATCGACCGAGAACTAACGACGTTCGCCGCCCGCGGGTTTGCCCCACTGTGGTTATCGTCGTCGATTTTGCGGGTTGAAACTGCAGTTGCGGTGGTGCTGGGCCAGCTTGAACTTGCAGCGCGGTCTGCTGACGTCGGCAGGGCGAGCGGCGCATCAACTCGGGTGGGCCAGGAGCTGCATCATGGGTGAACTCGTAATGTTGTACCCACCGACAGCGCTGCAACAACGGCTCGAAGCATTGGTAAAAAATTGGCCGGTCGACGCACCATTGGGGGCGGATGCGCAACCGGCGTATCGGGCTAGCGACGTCGCCGCATTGGCCAATGATCTCGAAGCCCAGCGCACGTTGCGCAGTGATGATTTTGAAACGCCAACCCAGGCACTAGCGTTGCTGCCACGTGGCCTGGCTGCACCAGGGCTGGCGTTGACCA